>PCSS01000384.1:2879-4522 GCA_002771395.1 Bacteroidetes bacterium CG23_combo_of_CG06-09_8_20_14_all_32_9
TGATTCACTTCGTGATGCAATACTTTTATGTCAAGCTCGTTATGAGCCATGCAATATTCCTGCAAAACCTTAAGTGTTGAATCTGTTGAGCAATCGTTTACAACAATAATTTCTTTTTTAATATCTGAAATTAGTTTAACACTAATTACTTTATCAAGAATAGAAGAAATGGTTTTTTCTTCATTATATGCAGGAATAACTATTGATAAAACATTTTTCATTTTAGTGTAATGTGCTTAATATTTAAGGTATCTTATATAGCAATCCATGCATTGGTTAAAAACATGTTAAATAAATAAGTAGCCCAGAGAATATTCATAAAAATAAGTATAACAAATAAAATTTTGTAATGAATTAATGATTTGTTTAAAAGTATAAAAGCTAACGAAGCCACAAACAAAATATAACCAAAATCTGAAAAACCCCATGAAATTGCATAGCTTACCATACAAATAAAAAACCAACTTAAAAACAACAAAATACCAAACATAGAATATTTAATGACATTTGGTAAGCTTTTAAGTTTTAATATTCCCACATAAACAATAATGAAAAAGAAAGGAGTAGTAATGATGTACCGAGGAGTCCCATATAAATTTCCACCTTTAAAGAAAAGTATAAATAGAAATATTCCAACAGCATAAATTAATGAAAGATTAAATAAATATTCTTTTTTATCTGTGTTTTTAATTTGTTCAACCTTTTTGTTTTTAAAATCATTTAACTTTAAAAAAAATAAGTAAATTAAATAAATTAAGGCGGGAGCCACAATAAAAAATATAGTTGCAACACTACTTCCAAAACCTTCTTCAGACCATTCTTTTATTATTTGTGGCATTTGAAATTTATAATCCCAATATTTTTGAACTTCAATAAATTTGAATAAAGAACCGCTACCATTTATATACTGAATTAGTGATGCTGCAAATGTTCCTAATATTAATGGTACTATTTTTTTTGAAAAATTGATTAGAAAAACTTTTATTTGTTTATTCTCTAAAAATTTTAAAAGTTCGGCTGCAAAAAAAGTAGCAATTAAAATTACCGCAACTGAACGGGTCATTGCCGCTAAGAAGATTCCAATACAATAAATCCAATATTTGTCTTTTATTATACCAAATATAGCAATAGTTACAAGTAACATGAACAAGGCTTCAGAGTACGGAATATAAAAAACGGTAGAACCCGGGAAAGTAAATAATATCGAAAACAAAGATATTTTTACCCATTTATCATCATTTTCATCTTCAAATAATTTTGTTAAAATATTAATCGAGATAATAAAAAGTATTATATTTAATAACATTATTCCCCATGGTGGTAAATGACTAAGTTTCCAAACTAAAGGGAAAAGCGGAAAGCTTGCAAAAATATAATCTCCGCCCATTTTTTTAGCATCGTACAAGTTATCTTTAATAAACAGATATATACGGGCATCCCAAGATTTTAAATTATTATTATGTATTTTTTGATAAGGCACTTCAGCTTTTAATTTATTAGTGTCATTAGGTACATAGTTTAAAAATAAAGGTTTAAAAACATTATTGTAAACTATTTTTTGTTGAATAAGATGGTGAAAACAAAAGAAAAGAGAAACAATTAATATGGAAACGAATATTTTTAATTTATTATAGTTCAAATTT
>PCSS01000037.1 GCA_002771395.1 Bacteroidetes bacterium CG23_combo_of_CG06-09_8_20_14_all_32_9
GTTAGAAAAGGGACTGAAAGAAAAGGGGTTTTGATAGTTTTGGATGGCTTGGATTTATACATTATAAATTGGTATAGAGGAATAGGGTATAGAGGTATAAGGCGCACAAAACCAATACCTTTATACCATACCTATTTATGTACAAATTTATCCCGTTTTATGTATAATTTCACTCCTTCACCACCTTCCAAACCCCCACACTTTCTTTTGTTTCAAGTTTTACAAAATATATCCCGCTATTGAAACTGGAGTAAAGTAGGCAGCGGCAGGAGCAGTTTGCAGTCCTGCCTACTACCGCTTGTTCGTTTTTTCGGGAGTTGTACCTATTTACTGTTATGACATCACAATAGTTTAAAATTCTAAAAAATCCTTTGGTTTTAGAATATCTATTCCCTGAAAATTTTTTTGTTCAAGCAGATGATGATCGCCAGAAATAATATATTTTGCTTTTCCGTTTATGGCACATTCTATAAAAATATTATCTGTCGGGTCTTCTTTGATGATATGTATTTTCGATTTAATATTTATCAGGGTAGCTGTTTTTCTGAAATCGTTGACTAAAGGAATTATTTCATGAGGAGAAAGACCAAATTTCTTATATGAAAGAACCCGTATTAATTCTGCTTCAATTTCTTTACTATACAATATTTTTATTTTATTTCTTTTGGCTAATTCATATATTTTCCTGGAGTTTCCGTTCCAGAAAAAAGCAGAAACAGTAACATTTGTATCTAATACTATACGTTTCACTTCAGTCCCCTGGATTCGTGAATAATTTTTTCTATTTCTTTTTCAGTTATTGCATAAAAGCCCTTTTCTCTGGCAATGTTTTCAGCAAAGGAATAAACATCGGTATCCTGCACAGGTAATAATATTACTTCAAAAACCCTTCCTTTGCGCTTTGCAATTTCTTTGGGAATAGAAAGGTGTCCATCCGGGAGAACCTTACTGATAAATTTAGTCGCCTGCATACATTTTACATTGTTTTAAAATATTTTGAACAAAGATAATCTTTTTTTCAGAATAAATTTATATAAATGACGGTTTTGTTATTCTTTCACAAACTTCTTTATCACAACTCCTTTTTCCGTTTTTACTGGTTCGGCGACTTTGAGGTATTTTAAAACAGCATTTTCCCAGTCGGCTGTAAAAACCGCCGAAAATTTATCAAAAAAGATTTTTAGTATCAGTTTCTAGCATGATTAAAATTTATAAGGCGGTGTAAAGGTAGCCAAAAAATAGCAAAATATTTAGTTTTTGGTTTTTAGTTTTTGGTTATGGTTTTTATAGTTTCCGGTTATGGTTTTATGGTTTTATAGTTCAGCAACACTAAAATAATTGCTTGAAACGAACTAATAAACCAATGAACTAAAACAAGTAACCAAAAAACTAAAACCAATAACCACCAACTATAAACAAAATTGCCTGTTTGGTTGTGGCTTTTTCACGTTGGGATTTACGAATTAAGAAATTGTTAATAATTTTTTGAAATTTTATTTTACAAAATGTAATTTTGATTTATCAAATAACTAAATTCAACAAAAAAATTTATATCATGAAAAGGTACTTTTTCGTAATCTTTATTAGCTTTATATCAGCATTTTCATACTCGCAGGATACAGTTGTGAACTATTACAAGAACAAGAAAAAAGCCAGCGAGGGAGTTATTCTTAAAGGTGCAGAATACGGGCGATGGAAATATTATAGCCAAAATGGAAAACTTATCCAGGAAACTGATTTTGTGAATGGCTTCGCTCACGGAAAAATAATTTATTATTATCCGAATGGAAAAAAACAAAACGAAGGGGAATGGAAATATGGTTTGCAGCGAGGTGAATACGACGAATGGTTTGAAAGCGGACAATTAAAAGTGAAAGGTTTTTACAAACTCGGAAGCAAAGACAGTATTTGGACATACTGGTACGAAGCCGGACAAAAGAAAAAAGAAGTTTTTTATGCAAACAATAATGATTATAAATTACAGAATTTCTGGTCGTTTGATAGTAAGTTGATGGTTGATAAAGGAAACGGAATATATGAAGATAAATATTCAAACGGAAAATCTAAAGTAAACGGAGAATATAAAAACGGAAAAGAAACAGGCGAATGGAATTATTGGTACGAAAACGGACAAAAACAATCGTCGGGAAATTATACAAACGGAGTACGAACAGGAAAGTGGCTTTCGTGGTTTAATGATGGCGTTTTGCAATCTGAATTAAATTACGAAAACGGGAAAAATATAACCTACTATCACAACAGTCAAAAAGAAATGGAGGGAACCTTAAAAGACAGCCTTAAAGAAGGATTGTGGATTTTTTATTACGAAAGCGGGCAAAAGAAAATGGAAGGCGGATTTAAAGCGGATTTGCGAACCGGCATTCACACAAAATGGTACGAAAACAGCAACAAAGAATCAGAAATAACATTTGACACCGGAAAAAAGAACGGCTCGGCAAAATGGTATTTGGAAAACGGAAAACCGTATATTGATGGAAACTTTGCAAATGACATTCAGGAAGGTAAATGGACATATTGGCGCACTGATGGAGTAAAAGGCAACGAAGGCAACTATTCTAACGGTAAAATGAACGGAATGTGGACTTATTGGTACGGCAACGGAAAAACATGGAAAGAAATTAATTTTAATGATGGTTTAAAAAACGGGAAAGTGATTTTTTATTACGAAAACGGTAACAAAGAGCACGAAGGTGATATGGAAAATGGCTTGGAAACAGGATATTGGAATATGTGGTACGAAAACGGAAATAAAAAAATGGAAGGAAATTTTGTGAACGGAATAATGGACGGACTATGGAAAGGTTACCACGAAAACGCACAGAAAAAATATGAAATTACTTATAAGGACAGCATTCAGGATGGAAAAGTAACATATTGGTTTCCAAATGGTAATTTGCTTTCTGAAGAAACATTTATTAATAACATTCATCAAGGAGCTTATAAAACATGGTATTCCAACGGAAAAACCAATACAACCGGAAATTATAAAAATGATGAAAAAATTGGCGAATGGCTATATTACAGTGAACAGGGACAGTTACTACGCCAGGAATCATATAAAAACGGCAGAGCAGATGGCAAATGGTTAACTTATTATCCACAAGGTCCAATAGAAAGTGAAATTAATTATAAAAATGGCTTAAAAGACGGAAAAACAATTTATTACGAGTCAAACGGAAAAATAATTTTTGAAGCTGTTTTCCAGTTTAACAAACTTGTAAAAGTAATTTCCGGAACAAATCCCGAAGAAAAAAGTCCGGCAAATAAAGAGTAAAGTTATACTTTGAAAAATAATGTCTTTGCCATCGCTGCTTATTTGAGTTTCTGATGAAATTGCCCGAATAACCATAGCCGGGTTATTTGAACCGGTAATATTTTTAATAGTTGCAGGTAATATTGGAGTTTTTCCTATTTGCCCGGGGTCAATAAGTTTTGCATCGTCTTTTTCGGGTCGTACTTCTATGCCATCCCTACCACCTATTAAAATTCCTTCCGATAATTTAACATCTTTCATAAACGTAGGTTCACCGGGAAAAACGCTTGCATCATGGGTTTGCGTTGTGTAACCAACGTAAGAGAAATTTACCTGATAAGTGCCCGATGGAAGCGGTTTTATAGTAAACATTCCATCGGCATTTGTTATTGTTCCGGTTTTGCTTCCATCTGCATCAATATATACATTGCAACCTGGCAATGGCTGTTTTGACAAGGCATCAAGCACCCGCCCTTTTAGCGAACCTGCGTTTTGTGCATGTATCCATATAAACGGCAGAATTGCAAAAATGATGACAAATTTTAATGTTTTCATGATTTAAGATTTTTTTAGTTTAACAATTTTTGTGAGCTTTTAATATATGAAGCCAATGTCATATATTTTCCACAAAAAAATCTAAAAAATATGCACTTTTGATATTTACTTCGTAAAATATATTTATGAGTAAATTGCTTTGCATAGTTAAAATACGTTATCAAACGTAATGAATTTTAAATTTAAGAATGATGTTTCTTATAAATTGTAAATAATTTTAAAATAGTCAATTTTACTAGAAACGCAATAAACCCTTGTTTCTTAATTACACAAATTGTGTATCTTTGTTTTACAATTAAATGTTTTTTCATTTTACAACTTTTTTTTTTGACGAGGACTATGTAAAATTAAACTTTATCCATCAAGGCAAAGAGAAAGAATTTTTCTTTCTCTTTTGTCTTAAAAAATATTATTTTACAAATTCACAAAGTACTATAAAAAGTTGCATTAATTACTCGAATTTAGGAAATAATATGAAGCACATAAATAAAAAAGATGCCATTAACAAAGCAAAATTTGACATTTTAATAGTCGGTGCAGGTATTTCAGGCGCTGTACTTGCAGAACGTTTTGCTTCCAGATGTAATAAGAAAGTCCTTATTATTGATAAAAGAGAACATATAGGTGGTAACTGTTATGACTTTATTGATCAAAATGGGATTCTAATAAATAAATACGGAGCACATATATTTCATACAAATTATAAAAAAGTATGGGAATATATACATAAATTTAGTGAATGGGAACGTTGGGATCATAGAGTTTTAGGATTTATTGAAGGTAAGTATATCAATATTCCTGTAAATATTAATACTGTTAATGCACTTTGTGGAACTAATATTAAAGATGAAAATGAGATGAATCGATGGTTAAAATCAAATCAAGTAAAATATAACAAATTAAATAATAGTGAAGAAACCGCTAAGTCGCGGGTAGGCGAAGAATTATATAATAAAATATTCAGAAATTATACATATAAACAATGGAATAAATACCCCGAAGAGTTAGACTATCCAGTCCTTTCACGAATACCTGTTCGTAAAAATTTTGATGATAGATATTTTGATGATAAATATCAAGTTCTACCAAAATATGGTTATACTAAATTTATTGAAAATATTTTAAAGCACCCTAATATTTATGTCCTAACGAATACTGATTATTTTGAATTTAAAAACACTATCAATTTTGATAATTTAATTTATACAGGACCTATTGACAAATACTTTGAAGAATCGG
Source organism: Bacteroidetes bacterium CG23_combo_of_CG06-09_8_20_14_all_32_9 (assembly GCA_002771395.1). GTDB lineage: Bacteria > Bacteroidota > Bacteroidia > Bacteroidales > GWA2-32-17 > GWA2-32-17. Next base: position 5,069 of record PCSS01000037.1, read on the forward strand.
GCTTTCATAAATTAGAATACCGCTCAATTGAATTTATAGAAGAACGGTATAAAAACATGAATTTCTATCAAGTAAATTCTGTTATTAATTACCCTGAGATTAATGTACTTTATACCCGAATAGTAGAATACAAGCACTTTCTAAATCAGCAATCGCCACATACAACAATAGTAAAAGAATTTCCTAAAGATTCCGGAGAGCCATACTATCCTGTTCCTGACAAGAAAAATCTTATACTTTTAAAAAAATATAAAAAACTGTCAGAACATGAAAAACATGTCCGTTTTATAGGTAGGTTAGCTAATTATAAGTATATTAATATGGACCAGGCAATCAAAAATTCCCTTGAATTCTTTAATAATTATAACCACTGCAAATAATGTTAAAGATAGTATTATGAATGATAAATTATACATTGTTATGCCTTCATATAATGAAGAAGCGAATATTGAAGAAAACGTAAAACAATGGCATAGTGTTATTGAAAAAGTTGGGTTAAATTCACGGTTATTTGTTTTTGATGATGGTAGTACTGATAATACTTATGAAATAATGCAACGTTTAAAAAATAAGTATTTACAATTCATACCATTTACAAAATCAAATACTGGGCATGGTCAAACATGTATTTTTGCATATAAAAACAGTATAAGTGCTGGTGCAGACTTCATTTTTCAAACTGATTCCGATAGTCAAACTAATCCTGAAGAATTTTGGCAATTCTGGGAAAAACGAAATGATTATGATTTTATAATTGGCGAAAGAAAAAAACGTCAAGATGGTATTAGCAGAAAGGCAGTTGCATTTATTTTAAAATTAATTATTTTGCTAATTTATGGAGTAAATGTAAAAGATTGCAATTGTCCTTTCAGATTGATGAATGCTAAAAAATTAAAACCAATATTAGAAATTATTCCTGACAACTTTTTTCTTTCAAATGTTATTATTAGTATTTTAGTAGTTAAGAAAAAAGAAAAACACTTATGGATTCCAATATCATTTAAACCTCGAAAATATGGTGTAAATTCAATTAATTTAAAAAAAATTATTAAAATTGGTTTTAAATCTATTTTTGATTTTTATTCTATAAAACATAAAATCGCAAATTTGAAAAATGAATGTAAACCTGAAAAATAATAAAACGTTTTTACTTATTATTATTGGAATTTATATTCTAACATTTATAATTATTTCAAAAAATATTAATACGCCATACTTATGGTATGATGAAGCTGGTCAATTTTTTATTTCAAAAGGATTAAATCACGATTCAAATCCAATGGAAAATGAAAAAGGTTTAATAGATGTTGTAAAAAATAATGCTTTTTATAATCTTGACCCGGGTGGTTTTAGTATTTTATTACATTTTTGGACACAAATATCAAATTCTCATATTTGGTTACGATTTCTTCCGTTTATTTTTTTTGTTGGCATATTGTTATCGGTTATTTATTTATCGTATTTATGGTTAAAAAACTTAAATATTGCTTTATTATTAGGTTTTATTCCGATTTTAATACCCACATTTATTAGGATGGGGTTTGAATTAAGGGCATACAGCATGGAAATTTTAGGTGCTATGTTAGGAGTTGTTGCATTAGAAAAGTTAAAAAATAAAATAAGTGTCAAATATCTTTTTTTGTGGGGTTGCGTATTTTCATTTTTTATTACTTCACGTTACTCCGAAATTGTTATTATTTTTGTTGTATCTATTTATGTTTTATATTTTATTTTAATTTTAAAATTATCATTAATACAAAAAATAACAGCAGTTTTAAGCTATTCGCTACCTATATTAATATCTTTAACTTACATTTATTTTTTTGCATTAGTTTATCAAAATAAAAATATCGAACAAGTTGCATATCTTCCATATATTAGTAACGATATAAATATTTTGTTTACACCTAATGACAACTTAATTTACATAAGCTTTATAGCGTTTTTAATAATATTATACTTCATGAAAAACAGATTCACAATAATTAAAAAATATCAATTATTAATATCTTTAACTATTTCGATAAATGTTTTTTTTGTTTTTCTTTCATTTATAGGCAAACATCCATGGTGCCCATTTTCTAACAGATGCATTTCTTTTTTCTCAATTACACTACTTTGCATTATTGCATTTTTAGGAGAATTAATTATTAGCAATTTAAAAAAATATGAGTTTTTGAAATATTTTATTATTCCATCATTAATTTTCATACTATTTCTAAAACGGAACACATTAACTATCAGACAAGTTCAAAATAATACATATTATAATTTTGTAAAAACTGATATTAAGAATTTTAATAGAATTTATGTTGATTGGTGGGAATCGCCATGTATAAGATATTTATTTGAGTATGGCAAATTAAAAACAACAGAAAAAAGCGATTATCCCGAAAAATTTACTTTTGGAAAATATATTAGACATGGTTTTTATAAGGGAAAAATATCCAGAGACGATTTTATTAAGTTACATCCTAAAATGAATAATCTTCTTGAATATGATTTGCTTATAACCCCTGAGTTGATTGATTATGGTTTTAGTGATAAATGGAAATTAATTGATGGAACTACGAATTTCTTTATTAAACGATAACTACACATTGTAAATAATTTTAAAATAGTCAATTTTACTAAAAAAGGGTAAAACCATACATCTTGCATCCTGTATCAGATAGTACTAATTTACCCCGTGCAAAGTATAAATCAAATTATTTTTCACATTCCGGTAACGCAGGTTCTTTATCTGGCTCTGTGCCAAACCAAATAAGTACGTAATATCCTTCGGCAGATATACCAATAGCTTTCCATTTTATTTTATTAAATGTACCTTTTTCCGTGATAACATTATTGTGTCCCGTGCTTTTTTTCCAGCAGGTTAAAACTTCGGATGGTACAATGTTTCCGGAAGTTTTGTAAGCAATTTCATATCCTTCTGATTTGTAATTTGTTAATTCACCGGGTTTTGACCACATTAATTTAGAGTTTTTATGGTCCTCTGTATAGCAACAATTTTTCCACGTCCCTTTATCCGACCAGCTATGCATATTACATACTCCCGTATCGGGATGATTTGTATCTAAATCGTGTGCATGAATTTTTGCAACCTTAGTGAGTTCGGCAGAAAGTTGAACAGCAGGTAGGTTCTTGCTTTTACGATACTGATTAATAATCTTTAACATTTCTTTTTCGTAAGAATTAATACAAAATTTATTTGGAATAGCATTTTGGGCTAATAACAAATTAGCACTAACAAAAAAAATAACTATTAATAAAGCAGTAAATTTTTTCATAAAAATTGTTTTGTATTTTTACATGATAAACGTATAACTTATGGCTAAAGTTTTTGGTATAATATTTTTTTTATGGTGTTTAATGCCAGTGCTTTGCTTTAGTCAGCAAGATACTACAAATACAGGAGATACAATAACAAAGGAACAACTTGATTTTCAGCTTATAGTTACTGCAGCAAAAGGCGATGCTGCTACTGTGCTTTATTTGATTGGTAAAGGAGCCGATGTAAATGCGAAAGCCAATAACGGAATTTCTGCTTTAATGTATGCAGCACAAAACAAGTATATATTAGTTGTAAAAACTTTGGTAGCCAATGGTGCAGATATAAATTATTTTCCCCAGTTTGAAGTTTCTGCACTATCATCGGCAGTTATAAATAATCAATTTGAGATTGTTAAGTATCTTTTGAGAAGAGGCGCTGATATTAATATTTTAAATTATAAAAAAATTACTCCTTTAATGTATGCTGCCGCTTATGGTTATGAGCCTATAGTTCAATTGCTTTTACAACAAAGTGCAGATATTAATAAAAAAGACATTTACGGCAACGATGCACTTATTTTATCGGTAATGTATAATCATCCCGATGTTTCTGAACTTTTGCTTAACTACGGGGCAAATCCTAACACCTGCGATAACGAAAAATTTACTCCGCTTATATTGGCATCGCAAAACGGACAAATATGGTATTTTGATATGCTTAAAATATTTAATGCGGATTTTACAGCCATAAATATTGATAATTATTCTGCACTTGATATGGCTGTTATAAATAACAAGCCGGAATCAATTACAAAACTTTTAGAATCAGATTCTTCAGGAAAATTAATTTCAACTCAACCTATAAAATTAGCTTATCTGTCGGGGAATAGCGAATTGATTACTGTACTGAAAAAAGGTGGTTGCAAACCATATCTTTTACCATTATTTGATAAAATATCAATTGGCTATGGCTTTGATGCAAATTTTAATGATATAATGTTTGGCGCTGCTGTTGGCTTGCTGGAAGCAAGATATAACTTTATGTTTACATTTTCGCATTTTTCAAGATATTGGGCAAAACGTGTTCTGGTTGATTACGGAAATGACATTTTTATGCAATTTTGGGAACGGCGGTCGTATCTTTCATTAGGTATTGATAAACGAGTTAAACTGGGCGGAGCAGGAAATAAACAACTCGGAATATCTGTTGGAGCTAAAGAATTTTGTACTTATGGGCATTATAGAGGAGCAATTATTTCACCATCAATTAGTTGGATTATTGTGCCAACCATAGGATTTTATTCAGGAAACAAAATAGGAGGTATTTCCTGCTCTCTGGAATATGTTAATTTTGAAACAGAAAAAGTTTCACCTTTGCGAATTAATACTACGGCTTATTTTTATATTGATATAAAAAGGTTTAAGAAAATCATAAAAGAACCCGAATGGTAAAAAAACATAGTTGCACTTTGTTAATATTCATTTTGCTGGCTTTTGGCTGCAACAAAAATTCATATACCGATTGTGAAAGTTACGATTATTCATCGTGCAATACCGTTGAGCCAACAGATGGGGTGCTTCAAATTATTGTAAGCCAGGAAAACGATTCTTCAAAAGTTCCGGTTTGGCTTTATAAAGGGAAATACGGTGCACCGGAAGTTCTTATTTATATGGATACCGTTTCTACAGTTGAAATAAAATTTAATCTTTCACTTAACAAAGATTATTATGCTGTGGCTGAATATGTTAAAAATGGAAAACATATCTATGCTGTTGATGGAACTTTTTTTAAAAAGAAAGGTCAAACAATTTGCGATTCAACATGCTGGACAATAAATGGAGATGTAATAGATGTTAGGCTAAAAAATCAGAAAGTCCAGCCTAAGCCAACTAAAGGACCGTAAACTGCTGTTTTGGAAACATTTCTACCTATAAAATCGTAAGAACGCTCAAGGTGTATGTCGCATGCAATGCGGCACATAAAGCCGCCTTTTGGTTCCTGGTATCTGAAACCAACAGAAACATAAGGAGTAAGTATTTCTCTGTATTTATAATAATATGCACCCGAACCCAATTCAAATTGATATATGCGTCCTAATAAAAGATTTATTCCAAAGGGGAAAAAATTTTCGTTTCCTTTATAAGTTGTGTCATTTGTAGCGTTATTTAAGCCGACACCTATGCGTGCTGTTAGTGCGTTGTTTTCGCGTGATTGCAACAATAAATCATAGTTTACCGAATACCTTTCTCCTGTATAATATCCCCAGAAATATCCGCCTTCTGCGAAAAACGTATGAATTCCATATCGGCGTTTCTTAAAACCCCGGCGGGGTTTAGTAAAATCATTATCAGTAGAAGTAGTTATTTTAAATGAAACGCCATCAGTATTATTAAACGAAAACTGTGCTTCACTTTCACAGCAAAATATTGAAATTAAAATATTGAAAATAAGAATGTTGCCTAATTTAAAATAAGGGTTCATTGCCATTTTTAATAAAAACCATTTAAATTTTAAAATGTAAATGTAAAAAACTTTTTTATTATTAACCTATTTTAATACCGAAAATCTTTTTCAATCTTTGCAAAAAAACAATATGGAAATTGAAATAATTAAACTTATAGCAAGTGAATTAACTTGCGAAACATGGCAGGTAAACAATGTTACAGTTCTTTTTGAAAGTGGCGCAACAATCCCATTTATAAGCCGGTACCGAAAAGAAATGACAGGAAGCCTTAATGAAGTTATTATTTCGCAAATAAAAGAATTGGTTGATAAATATCAAATTCTTGAAAAAAGAAAAATAACTATTATCGAAACAATTAACAAAGCAGGGAAACTTACACCTGAACTTGAACAAAAAATAAAAAACTGTTACAATTCCACCGAACTCGAAGATATTTATTTACCTTTTAAGCCAAAGCATAAAACACGTGCCGAAATTGCCCGTTCAAAAGGATTAGAGCCTTTGGCAGACTATATTTATTTACAGAAAAATCAAAATATCAGGCAATATGCTCAAACTTTTTTATCTGAAAATGTAAAAAATGTTGATGATGCAATTTCAGGTGCAAATGATATTATTGCCGAAAAAATAAATGAGGATATAAAAGCACGAAATATAATTCGTAATCTATTTGAAAAAGAGGCTGTTATAACTTCAAAACTAATAAAAAGTAAAGCAACCGAAGCGGTAAAGTATTCAGATTATTTTAATTTACACGAAAAACTTGCAAAATGCCCGTCGCACAGGCTACTTGCCATGCGCAGGGGCGAAAAAGAAGGTTTTTTAAGAGTTTCAATAGAAATTGATGATGAAAATGCTGTTCAGCAGTTATCAAAATTGTTTGTTATTGACAGAGGTGATGCTTCCGAACAAGTATTTTTATCTGTTCAGGATGCTTATAAAAGATTGATGTGTCCATCTATTGAAAATGAATTTGCTGCATTATCAAAAGAAAAGGCCGATAAAGAGGCTATTCGTGTTTTTGGTGAAAATTTACGACAGTTGTTATTGTTGCCGCCTTTAGGGAACAAACGAGTTTTAGCCATTGACCCTGGTTTTCGTACTGGTTGTAAAGTGGTTTGTATTAACGAACAGGGAAATATTTTACATAACGAAACTATTTATCCGCACCCGCCGCAAAAAGAAATTATTGCAGCCTCAAAAAAGATTTCTTCAATTGTAAATGCTTATAAAATTGAATGTATAGCTATTGGAAATGCCACAGCAGGTCGCGAAACCGAAATATTTATTAAAAATGTGCGTCTCGAAAAACCTATAAAAGTTTATATGGTAAGCGAAGCAGGTGCATCGGTTTACAGTGCCTCGCCGGTAGCCCGCGAAGAATTGCCTGAATATGATGTTACAGTTAGAGGAGCTGTTTCCATTGGAAGAAGACTTCAGAATCCGCTTGCCGAATTGGTAAAAATTGACCCAAAAGCTATTGGCGTAGGACAATATCAGCACGATGTTAATCAAATTTTACTTAAAAATAGTCTTAATAATATTGTTGAAGAGTGTGTAAATAAAGTTGGTGTAAATTTGAACACATCAAACAGATATTTATTATCTTATGTATCGGGAATTAGTCCCCAATTAGCAAAAAATATAAATTATTACTGTGCTAAAAACGGTCCATTTAAATCGAGAAAAGATTTGTTAAAAGTTCCTCGTTTTGGCGAAAAGGCTTTTGAACTTGCAGCAGGTTTTTTGCGTATTTCCAATGCCGTTAATCCTCTTGACAACACCGCCGTTCATCCCGAAAGATATGATTTAATATCAAAAATATGCAGCAATTTGGGTTGTTCCATTAACCAATTAATTGCCAATAAAGAATTAATTGAAAAAATAAAAATTGAAAATTATGTTTCCGAAAAAGTAGGCTTACCAACATTAACCGATATGATTCGCGAATTAGAAAAACCCGGACGTGATATACGCTTAAATATAAAAGTTTTTGAGTTTTCGCCCGACGTTTTTACTATTGATGATTTAAAAGCGGGAATGGTGATTCCGGGAATTATTACCAATATTACAAATTTTGGAGCTTTTGTTGATATTGGTATCAAACAAAACGGACTTGTACATATTTCAAATATTTGTAATGAGTTTATTACAAATCCAGCCGATAAAGTTTCATTAAATCAGCATGTAAAGGTAAAAGTTCTTGAGGTGAATAAGGAAAGAGGAAGAATTCAGTTATCAATGAAAGAAAATGAGTAAAAAAAAAGGCTATTCGCCCTTTTTTACTACGTTATCTTTTCTTACATTTTGGAGCAACTTTTGCTTTATGAACAACTTTAGTTGTAGTCTTATGAGCAGATGCAACAGACTTTTTAGCGATTATATTAAGCGTATTTGTTTTTCCAAATAATTCTGTTGACTTTTTGTTATAAGCCGCAGCAGCTTCTTCGGCTGTTTTAAAAGAGCCAAGAGAAATGCCTTTGCGATTAACATAAATATATGAATAATATTTACGTCCTTGTTTTACTACACCGCGATATCCTGTGCTGTTTCTGATTTTGCGTGTGTTTCGTACAAGATTTGAAAAGGTGCTCCACTCAAGGTTTTCAAGACGGCAGTCGTTAGGGTTGGAATTAATAAAGCGTACAAACCAACGAACTTTTCCTCCAGGTTTTTTAATAAATTTTTCAGAAATAAGTTTATGAAGGTAAATAGTTTCATTTTTGTATAAACCATCTTTTTGCTTCCAGTTTTTCTGAAAGAAAACATACCCGCTGGAATGTTCTCTCAGGTTTTCAAAAAAATTAATGGTCTTTAAGCGATTGTCCTGATTAAGTTTCTCGTAAACATGTTCATCGAGAAGAATTTTTTTGTTTGAATTTTTCAGATTTAATTTTACTGACATTTTTTTAATGTTTAAATTAATACTATGTTAAGAATTTTGAAAATATTATACAAATGTACATATAATTATAATATAATGAAACATTTTTTCAAAATTTTATTTTATAATACATTTATAACAATATCAGATAGATAGAACAATATTTAATGTTAATATTTAAGTTTAATGTTAATATACAAATACTTATTTAATGTTAAAAACAGCATTTTTTCTATTATTTTAAAAATATTAGTAAAAAATAGCAATCTTAATAGTAATTAAGGGGATTTGAAATAATTAATTCCAATAAAAATAAAGAGGAATAGAGGTATAGGGAAATACGGCTGTATCCTTATACCTTTATACCCTATACTTTCATACCTAATTTGCAAAATGGGATTTATTTTTTTCATGTCCCCTAACTTTGTTATTATTCGGTTTGCTTGTTACTTGTTGCCGGTAAAAACCAGTAACCAGAAGCCAAAGGACACATCCCTGATTTCCTATCCAAACAGTTACCTGATTTTGTTAGTTTATTTTTTAATTTTGCTGCAAATTGCCTCTTTAGCTCAGTTGGTAGAGCAACGGTTTCGTAAACCGCAGGTCGTGGGTTCAAGTCCCATGAGAGGCTCAAAGTTGTAATTTTTTTATTTTGTACCTACTCATCATCAAATGAAGAAAGACCGAAAAATGAACAATGTCAAATATTCAATTTACAATAAACAAACATACGAATAATAACAAAAATTTTTATTCCAATGATAAATAAATCAAAAATTACTACTAACTTTAAACTTCTAAAAATCTAACTTTTAAAAATGGAAATCTCTTTAAATAATAAAATAGAAAAATTTGACGAAGAAACGTTTAACATTACAGAACTCCTTAAAAGAAAGAATTTTACTTTTAGAATGCTGGTGGTAAAAGTAAATAATAAGATTGTGAAGCGAAACGATTTCGAAAACACCTTTGTTAAAAACGGCGACAATGTCAGTGTTATTCACCTTATCAGCGGTGGATAATTTAATTTTTAATTCTAAAATCAACTTCGTATATTTGAAAACAATTTGATGATATGAAATTTCCAAAAGCGATATTTATTAAACTACTTAAAAATAAGTATCTTCTTACTTCTTTGGCTTTTATTCTTTACATTACAATTTTTAGCCAAAACAACCTGATTGAAAGATTCTCAGCAATTCACGAACTCAAAAAACTCGAATCGCAAAAAGAATATTACCTTAAAATTATAAAAGACAATACCGAAAAAATTAAAGAACTAAAAACCGATCAGGCTCACCTTGAGAAATTCGCCCGTGAAGAATATCTTATGAAAAAAGA
>PCSS01000045.1 GCA_002771395.1 Bacteroidetes bacterium CG23_combo_of_CG06-09_8_20_14_all_32_9
TAGAAGTCCCGTTTATTTACTTTTGTCATTATTTATAATTGAAAGGTAATGTTTTATTTGTTCGCAAAGAAAATCGGAAGTGGGATTAGTGCTTATATCTATCATAAAATCATAATAATTGGGCTTAGTTGTAAAGGGTCCAATTTTAAATTCCGCTTTTGACATAGCACTGATATATTCAAGTTGAAAGTTTTCGCCCCTATGCAAGTCAATCAGAATATCAATTTCTTTGTTAATAAAATCCTTAACATTGTGATTGTTTGGAATTCCCTGCCAGTTAGAGTCTTTAATTGTAAAGAAGTTAAAACCTGTGTAGTACGAATAAAAATTCATTACTTCTTTGCTATCTGCGAAACCAAGACCGTAAATCCTGATTTTACGCTCGTTAAGAAATTTGCCAAAGTTGCGTGCTACTTCGTAATTCTGATGGTCGGTAGCATCAAAAATAATTCCTACAGTTTGGGCAGTGTTAAAATTATGAAAAGTCTTATTCCTTTCTCGATTTTTCAGGTTTCTTTTTAATTTCCACCTGCCAACTTTTTGTTTTATTTTTTCAATAGGTTTCACGCCGCAAGTTATAAAAATTCTATATAACTTTTCAATATCCACAGTGTAGCAACAAATTAATTCTGCAACAATCTGTTTTGGTAATCGTATTTGGTGGAACAGTTGTTTTATTGCAAAAAATTTCCTTTTCCAAGGTCTGTGGCACACAGAACAATTCACTTTTTTTTTATTTTTTAAAAAAATGTGTAACTTTGTTGAAAATATTGTGGTGAAAATCGCCACCGAACAGCAACTGCCAAAACGTTACAGTGCATTATAGCAATTGAGAAGTGAAATCATTTTATTATCTTTGAGTAATGAAAAAAAAGACAAAATATTTAAGCCGGTTAATTAGACTGTACGTTAACGCGATTGACCCGAAAACAGAAGTTATTCTTTATGGTTCTCGTGCTCGTGGTGATGAACGACCAGATTCAGATTGGGACATTCTTGTCCTTACAGACTATTCTGTTGATTTAGTAACAGAAAGAAAATTTAGGGATAAACTATATGACTTAGAATTGGACACAGGTGAACCCCTATCAATATTTGTTTACTACAAAAATGACTGGCAGACAAAGCAGCGTATTACTCCTTTTTATGAAAATGTAACACGTGAGGGATTACGAATATGACAAGAGAAGAAAGACTTGAGTATGTGAAATATAGGATTGAATCTGCACGAAAAACATTTCAAGCTGCGAAAGTTCTTTCAGATAACGGATTCTGGAATTCAGCAGTAAATAGATTATATTATGCTGTATTTTATGCTGTTAACGCTTTGTTGGTACTAAATGAAATCCAGACAAAATCACATTCTTCGACTAAAAGCCAATTCGCACTTCACTTTGTAAAAAGCGGGAGATTTGATAAAAAATACGGAAGACTCTTATCTGAATTGTTTGATTGGAGACAAAAGGGGGATTATGAAAACATTTTTGATTACAACAGTGATTTGGTAGAACAATTATTTGAACCAACACTTGAAATGATTGAACTGATTGAAAAAGAAATAAATAATACCAACCTGCTAACGAGTAAGTGATTTATTTCACTTCGTTTATAAATCTCAATACGTAACTGCCACTAAACGTATCAACTTGTTAAATGGTAATTTTACCTGCAAGTATTGAGTAGTTACAATTCTACAACGTTTTTCTAAAACATCTTTTGCGTTTGTGCTGAATGTGTTCGTAGTTTTTCCAGTTAGAAATTGCGTTGAAATTGGTTTCAAATATTCCGGTGGTTTCTATAAATTTCATCCCTTTACTTAGCATCTGTTTTTGTATTTCAGCCATCAAAATAACTCCTGCACCGGTTGAAATTACTTCTTTCTTAACTCCTGTAAGCAACTGGTCCATTACATCTTTTCCTTTTCTTGCTTTAAGAATATGCAGAAATCCAAACGGAAAAAGCTTACCGTTTGCTTTTTGCATAGCTTCAGATAAACTTGGTAATCCAATAATAAATCCAACCATTTCTCCTTTAAGTTTTACCATCTTTACAAATTCAGGATTGAGAATTTTAATGTATTTTTCTTTATAGAATGCCATCATTTGGGGAGAAAAGGCTGATACAAATGGAAGTTCACTAAAAGCATCGTTAAGAATATTAAAAATAGTATCTGAATAAGGTAACAATTCTGCCATTTTTTTAAAATGGACTACTTCTATTCCATAACGTTTCTGAATAAGTGAAGCTCCGCGATTAGCTTTTTCTACAGCAGCATCTCCCAGTGTTAATCGAAATTCAACCCAATCAATTTCCTTTTCGTAACCAAGTTTTTCAAGATGTTCGCGGTAGTATGGTTTATGGTATTCAGAAGCGATAGAAGGCAAATGGTCAAATCCTTCAATTAACATTCCCTGGTGGTCGAGGTTGTTAAATCCGAGAGGACCCATAATAGTAGTCATGCCTTGTTCCCGCAGCCAGTTTTCGGCGGTCTTTGTTAAAGATTCTACAACTTCATAATCGTTAATAAATTCCAAACGGCTGTATCTTCCGTTTTTTTCTCCCGATTTTTCGTTGAATGCTTCGTTAATAATTGCGGCAATTCTTCCTGCAATTTTCCCGTCTTTATAAGCCAGCCAGAATTTTGCTTTACAATGACTAAAAGCCGGATTGTATTTGGGTAAAAGCATTTTAACCTCATCATTAATTATTGGCGGAACCCAAAATTTACTGCCTTTATAAAGTGAGAACGGAAATTTTACAAACTTCAGCAAATCACATTTTGAAAAAACTTCACGAATTTCTACAGACATGATTTCACCTGCTTATGTTTTCTAATTTATTGATATTCTTTTCAAACAGATTGATAAGATTGATGTAGATTGAATGAGATTGAAAGTGCGAAAGTGTGCACTGATTCTCACTTTCTCATTGTCTCACTTTCTCAATCTTGTCTTCTCAATCTTTTTCAATCTTACCTACCCACGCTTTTACATCTTCAATTTTAGGATTTGTAAGTTCAAGTTTATACTTTTTATTCAGTCCGCACATTTCCTGGTGCAATTTGTTAGAATTGGCTTTTTTTATTTGTTCAATTGTTATGTAACCGGCTTTTTTAATAACGGGAATCCATTGTTCAGGTATTCCGAGTTCAGTAAATTTATCATTATCATCGCCAATAATTTTCTTTTCGGGGCGCATTTGCGGAAAAAACAAAACATCCTGAATTGAAGCAGAATTGGTCATAATCATTGCAAGACGATCGATGCCAATTCCTATGCCTGCTGTTGGAGGCATTCCAAATTCAATAGCCCGCAAAAAATCTTCATCTAATACCATTGCTTCATCATCACCACGTTTACAAAGTTCTAATTGTCCTTCAAAGCGTTGGCGCTGGTCAATAGGGTCGTTTAATTCTGAAAAGGCATTGCAAATTTCTTTGCCATTGCAAATTACTTCGAAACGTTCTACCAGACCTTTTGCGGTGCGGTGTTTTTTTGCAAGTGGCGACATTTCAATCGGATAATCCATAATAAAAGTGGGTTGAATAAGTTTTGGTTCACAAGTATTACCAAAAATTGCATCAATTAATTTCCCTTTTCCCATTGTTTGATTAATTTCAACATTCAGTTTTGCAGTGGTTTCTTTGAGTTGTTCTTCGTTCATTTCAGAAATATCAATGCCGGTGAACTCTTTAATAACACCAAACAATGTATAGCGTTTCCATGGACGCCTAAAATCTATTACATTTTCGCCAACAGTTACTTGTGTTGAACCGTGAACATTAATAGTTATTTTCTCTGCCATTTCTTCAACCAGGTCCATCATCCAGAAATAATCTTTGTAAGCTACGTAAAGTTCCATTTGAGTAAATTCGGGATTATGAAAACGATCCATGCCCTCGTTACGAAAATCTTTTGAAAATTCGTAAACACCATCAAAACCGCCTACAATAAGTCTTTTAAGATAAAGTTCGTTGGCAATTCTAAGGTAAAGTGTTTGGTCTAAGGCATTATGATGAGTTTTAAAAGGGCGGGCAGCAGCTCCACCATAAAGTGGCTGTAATATGGGAGTTTCCACTTCAAGATAACCTTTATTATTAAGAAAATTACGCATTGTGTTTACAAGTATTGTGCGTTTAACAAAGGTTTCTTTAACTTTAGGATTAACAATTAAATCAACCGAACGATTTCTATATCGTTGTTCGGGGTCGGAAAACGCATCGAAAACCCTTCCGTCTTTTTCTTTAACAATTGGAAGGGGACGCAAAGATTTACCAAGCATCTTAATATTACTTACATGGATAGAAATTTCGCCCATTTTAGTAATAAAAACGTAGCCGGTAACACCAATAATATCGCCAATATCAACAAGCCGTTTAAATATAATGTTATATAAAGTTTTATCTTCGCCTGTACAAATACTGT
>PCSS01000086.1 GCA_002771395.1 Bacteroidetes bacterium CG23_combo_of_CG06-09_8_20_14_all_32_9
ACAAAATAAAGTCCTGTTTTTAATCCGGAAAGTGATATGTTAACCTCATCCAATGGTTGTTCTGCATTATATTTTTTAATCACCCGCCCATGTACATCAATTAAATTAATTTCATCGCCGGTTTGAATATTGTATTTAATTGTGCAAGTTTGGTTTGCAGGGTTGGGAATTATCTTCAGGTTATTATTTGGATTGTTATATATACTTCCGGTGCTAAAATATAGTTGCCAGTTTCTTATACCCAACGAGTATTCTCCACGTTTTAAAGTATCTGTAACAATATATCCTGAATTATCGTTTCCGATTTTGGTATGTGGAATAATCTTCCAGTCGTCCCATGTTCCCTGGCGATAAAGCAAAACAAGCGAATCAGCCGCATTTGTCATCAGTTGATTATCTAAATATCCGGAGGTAGGACTAGTAGTTTTATTGTAATAGAATTTTCCTGTCATAACAAAGTTATAAGGAAACACACCGTCTATTTTCCAATATCTTTCGCTGGAAATAAATACTCCTGGAATGGGGTTTTTAAAATCGTCGGGTGCTACCCAGTTATGCTCAACGCGAACAAAAGATGAATCGGTAACATTTGTAACAATTCCCGAAAAATATGTTTGAGGAAAGCTAACGGTAGCCGTAGTTTTAATTATTTTATACATATCACTTGTAGCATCATCAGTTTTTTCGTAAAGGTCCATCATGGCGCAAACAGGATTGAAAGGAATAGTAAAAGTTGCCTGCCCTTGTCCTCCCGAAATATCTATTATTCCTGTTGTTTGCTCCCATAAACTATCCATAAAGGTAACTTCAAGCCGATTGCTATTGGAGTAAGTAGTACGTCCACGCATTTTTTCGCGTGCATATACCGTAACATCAAAATTTGGTGAATTTGGAACAACATTAATAGAATCAACAGAAAAATGCGGAAAACCCGGGGTAAATACCCAATTGTTAAAAAATCCGGTAAGATTGAAGCCTGAACGTGTTGTTAAATAATCACGCATTCGCTCCGAACTTATATCTTTAAATTTAAAGGTATCAAGCATATCTTTAACACAGGCATAAAACAAGCTATCGCCCAAATGTGAGCGAAGAGTTTGAACCACCAAAGAACCTTTGTCATAAGTAGTTGAACCATAAGTAATACTGTCGGGAACCTGATTGAGAATAACGTATCCCCCTTCTTCAATATGATTATATCGTAACACTTTATTTAATTTTGCTCGTTTATTTGTAAGAAATGTATTTTCTCCCAAAAATGCCTCTTCGTAAACCATTTCACAAAATGTAGCCCAGCCCTCATTAATCCACATATCCTGAGCCGAATGACATGTAATAAGATTTCCGAACCACGAGTGCGAAAGTTCATGTGTGTAAAGTTCTTCGTAAGCGGTATTCCCGTTAATACAAATATTTGGATAAGCAATATTTGTAGCGTGTTCCATCGCCCCGGAAGTAAAATTTACTCCAACATAACCTACTCTCTCCCATCGGTAAGGTCCAAATTTACTTTCGAAAAGAGCCAGTATGCTTTTTAAATTTACAAATGATTGAACGGCTTTCAGGGTATCCTGCGGACGCACCCAAAGTTGTATTGGAATTTGCCCAAGCATACCGTTAAAAGTATCTGAAACCATTTTATAATTATTAACAGCAACCGATGCAAGATAGGTAGGAATTTCATCTGAAATTCTCCAATGAATCAGTTTATAAGTAGAATCACCGGGAGATATGTTTTGCAGCGTTCCGTTACATACAGCCGTATGTCCAAGTAAACTATCAACAATTATAAAAAAATCATAAGTAGCTCTGTCAACAAAATTATCGTTGCACGGAAACCAGCATCTGCCAAAATTATGTGGAATAGCCTCAAAACCAACCCCCAGATTGTATGCCGAATTCCCCGACCATTTGAATCCCCCCCAGTGATTTATACCCGGGTCTTCCTGAGGATGACCGTAATAATAAACAGCAATTATTAGAGTGTCAGTAATATCAGCGGGTTGAAGAAGAGGAAGGTTTAACAAAGTATCATTATAATTCCAAACAATTAGTTTTGTCCCGTTTACGATAACAGAATCAATAGTTAATGAAAGTAAATCAAGTTGAATGTTATGTAAATTATTGTATATTGGTTTTAATATCAATTCGGTAAAACCCGAAATATTTTGATTGGTAAAATCGATAATATACAGGTTAATATTGTAATGCAACACATCAATGGAATCTGTATGATATGATTTTTGAGCAAAACCTGTAAAGTTCATTACAAGTATAATTATTACCGTGATAAACCATTTAATTGGAGTTTTCATTTTCTAAAAGTAATTTTAATGCAAATTTACATAATTACAGGTAATTTAAAAATGGATTACTACATACCCTCAAAAGTAAAGATAAATGGTTTACCCCGTTGGATATTCACCCCGTTAGATATGCTTTAAAAAAGTATCAATGACTATGAAATAAATTATCTAACGGGGTAAACAATTTTTAAATTAGTATAATCTGTGGCTAAAAAGAATATATGCCGAATAGTTACAAAAATAGTTTTATATTGAATTTTTATAATTTTACAAAAAAAATGAACATTTCTATTCCTATATTCCAATTAAAAGTTGAACAAGGCGGTTATCATTTACTTATTAAATCAAGATTTAATTCTCTTGTAAGTGGCTATGTTATTATTGACACCGGTGCTTCCATGTCGGCTTTTGACAGAGAAACCTGTAAAGATTTTACCAAGCCATATATAAACTTAAAAGAAATTCAATCGTCGGGCATTACAAATGAATCGCTTCAGGCTGTTCCTGTTATTATTGATAAATTTTTTCTTGGACGATACAGTTTCAAGTTTACCAAAGCTGTTTTGATTGACCTTAATCACATTAATAAACTTTACAGCAATTTCTCAAAAAAAAATATTATAGGCTTAATTGGCGGAAATTTTTTAAAATATTTTAATGCCTGTATTGATTATAAAAACAATAAATTGCATTTAGAAATTTAGTAAATTAAAAATGGAAAAAATAAAAAGTATAAAAATATGGGTTGATAATGGATTTGAGCCTTTTATGAAAGAATTTCGCGAATATGACGAAAACGGAAAAGAAACGCTTAAAGAAAATTACTTTTCGGCTCAGGAACCTGAAGGAAAAACTATTACAAAATATAATGAAACTGGATTGGTTACCGAAGAAACCAATTTTGGCGAAGATGGCAATATTACCGACAAAACATTAATTTCACGCGACTCGGAAGGTAATGCAACAGAGGTTATTATTGAATTTGCAGATGGCTCTAAAACTATAAAATCTTTTCATCGCGAAAATAACGGCAAAACAGTTACTGTTCATGAACAAAGCGACGAGGGCGAATTTGAAGGAATGGAAAAAGTAACAATGGACGACAACGGAAATGTAATTGAAACCCTAACACTTTCGGAAAATAAAGAAATAATTGACCAACACTTATTTGAGTTTGATAAAAATCAAAATATTAAAAAAGAAATTATTTTTCATAATTATCAGAAAATTTCTGAAACAAATTATGAGTATAACGAAAATAATAACCTTGTAAAACGAGTAATGGTAAATACCTCTGGAGAAACAATTGATTGGGCTTTATTCCGTTATGATGAAAAAGGGAACCTTACCGAACAACAATTTGGAGACCACACATTATATAAAATGAATTATAACGAAAACAAAAAAGTTATTAGAGAGCAAAAAGTGAACGCAATGGGTATAGTTGAATACAGTAAGGAATATAAATATAACGAACAAGGCGAATTAATTGAGGAAAATAATATTACAGAAAAAATTACTTACGAATATACTTATTATTAACAGAAAAGACGGTTTCCGGGAGGAAACCGCCTTTCACTAACCCAAACAACTAACAAACTATGAAAACGACAATGGTTTTTAACCACGTGCAAAAATAAAAGGAAAAAATATTCGTTTTTTATTTTTTTGACAAATTATCAAATATAGTTTATAAAAATTAGTTTTTTATTGACGAACAAGTTTAATGATTATTAACAATGTAAAACGTTTTAGCTAATTCTTTTAAAACAAGAGGTTTAAATAAATATTTCAGATATTTTAATTTATGGAATTGTTTTTTAGTTATAAAACCTATATTTGCAAAGGGTAATACAGTGTTTTTACAAATCTAATAAATTAAGAGGGGTTCTAAAAATTAGATTTTTCGAGGCTTGCGAATTTTTCA
>PCSS01000146.1 GCA_002771395.1 Bacteroidetes bacterium CG23_combo_of_CG06-09_8_20_14_all_32_9
TAGTGTTAAAATTAAAAATACTGCCATAAAATTTGAGTTATTTAACAGGGTGAACAACAGTAAACCCTGTTAAATTTCTTCGTATTTATCAGGGTAAACTCCGGCTTTGAAAAATTCGCAAGCCTCGAAAAATCTAATTTTTAGAACCCCTCTTTAGTAAAAAACTCAATTTGTTTATATTTATCAAATTAATATAGTAATGTTTAACAATATAAAATAATTAATATATTGAATATTAACAATATAAGTTTTTCACAAATTTATTTATAAAAATTTTCATTAATTATTGTTCATCAATATGCTGATTAATAATATTATAACCCGGCTGTGTAGTTAAAAAGTAAAAATTTTATCAAATAAAGTATCATTATTTCAAATTTTCGTATCTTTGCAGTACAATAACCATTTAATACCAATTATTATGAAAAAACTTTTTATTTCTTTTGTGTTGCTGGCATTGAGTTTCGGACTTTTTGCCGCATCAGTTTCGCTTGAGTCTGCACAAAGTGTCGCCGTAAATTTTTACAAACACTATTCGGATAAAACAACCAATTATGCGGTTGCCGACGTGCTTACTTATAATGCTGAACAAACCAAAACTTTTTATGTCTTTATTTTTGAAGCAGGCGGTTTCGTCATGGTTTCTGCCGACGATGCCGTTACACCTATCCTTGGATATTCTGCCAATGAAACTTTCGACAAAAACAACATTCCTGTAAATGCTAAAAGCTGGTACGATTCGTACAGTAAGCAAATCAAGTACATTATTGACGAGAAACTTGATAATTCAGTTACATTACAAGAATGGAACAAAATCAGAAATAACGAATTTACAAAAGCGAATCAAGCGGTAAGTCCGCTTTGCGCAACTTTATGGGACCAGTCTTTTCCATATAATCAGTTATGTCCTTCCGGCTCTATGACAGGTTGTGTTGCAACTGCTATGGCACAAATAATGAAATTCTGGAATTATCCCATTACAGGTGTAGGGTCGCATTCCTATGAAGAGCCTACTTACGGTACATTAACTGCTAATTTTGGTGCAACTACTTATGACTGGACAAATATGCTTAACGATTATTCCGGTGGTTCAACAGCAGCGCAAAAAACTGCTGTTGCAACATTAATGTTTCACTGCGGTGTTTCTGTTGATATGACTTATAGTCCTTCCGGCTCGGGTGCATATTCGTGGGATGTTCCATCTGCTCTTATTAATTATTTTAATTATTCGCCAACTGCCGAAATAAAATTTTTGGCGGATTTTACAAATGCAAACTGGAAAACCATGTTAAAAACAGAATTAGATGCTTCGCGTCCTGTTTATTATTCAGGCACAGATGGAAATGCAGGTCATGCTTTTGTTTGTGACGGTTACAATACGGTAGATGCTTTTCATTTTAACTGGGGATGGTCAGGTTCATCAAACGGATATTATGCTATTGGAAGTTTAAATCCATCGGGATATAATTTTAATCAAAATAATTCGGCAGTAGTAAGAATTAAACCTCCATCATCTGCACCAATAGCAAATTTTACGGCAAGTACAACAACTCCGCTTATTGGAGGTACTGTTACTTTTACAGATCAATCTACAAATAACCCTGCAACCTGGAGTTGGGTTTTTGATGTCGGGAGTCCTGCTACATCTACATTACAAACTCCACCTGCAATTACTTATAGTACCGGCGGATATTACCAGGTATCGCTTACTGTAACTAATGCTTATGGTACCGACACAAAAATAAGAAGCAACTATATTAATCCCGGTGGAACACCTTCTGCATGGATTAAACAAAATACAGGATTTACTGCTACCAGTAGAGGTATTGACCAAATTTTTATTGTTAATCCTTATATTGTTTGGGCTAAAGCTTACGATGGAACTGCTCCAACTAATTATATCAGAGAATTTACCCGTACTGTAAATGGTGGTATTACCTGGACACCCGGTACCATAACATTTACTAATTCTACAATTTATGAAGTAGCAAATCTTTTTGCTTTCAATGATACTATATGTTATGCAGCAATGTTTCCAACAGGTGCTAATGGGGGTGTTATTGTAAAAACCATTGATGGTGGTACAACTTGGTCAACAGCAAATTCGCCCGATTATTCTGCAAGCTGGCTTGATTTTGTTCACTTTTTTAATGTTAATGATGGCGTTTGTATGGGCGACCCTGCCAGCAGCGAATTTGTAATTTACACAACAAACAATGGCGGAACAACCTGGACTCAGGTTCCCGGTGCAAATATCCCTAATGCACTAAGCTCAAGCGAATACGGAGTTGTGGATATATATGATGCTGTTGGCGATATTATCTGGTTTGGTACTACTACTGGAAGAGTTTATAAATCAACTGATAAGGGATTAAACTGGACAGTATCTGCAACAGGTTTGGGTACATCAGCCCAAACTACTCCTGTATTTAAAGATGCTCTTAATGGAATTGCAATAGGAGTTAATTATTCTACAGGTGCTTATATTGGAGTTAAAAAAACTACCGATGGCGGTTCAACATGGACCACAATTACACCAACAGGATATTATGTAAAATATCCTCATATTGACTTTATTCCCGGTACTTCTTCAATGTGGGTTGATGTTAGCAGTGGCCCTGGGCTAGGCTCATCATACAGTATGGATGATTGTGCTACTTTTCTTGATATCGATACTGGTTCTACTCAATATACAACTGTAACTTTTTACGATTACAATACAGGATGGGCAGGGGCCTTTAACGAAAGCGCTTCAAATGGAGGAATTTGGAAATGGGATAGTTCAGTTATAACATCACTGCCCGAGTCTTCTAAAGAAGTTACAAATGAAATTCATATCTATCCTAATCCTGCTAACGATTTTGTAACTATTGAATTTCCGGCAATTACAAAAAGTGATGTTATTGTAAATATTTACAATATTCTTGGCGAAAAAATTCTTTCGCAGGAAATTGCATCAGGAACCAATGTCGCCAGACTTAATCTTTCGGGCAATAAAGCAGGTATTTATATGCTAACCATTGATAGCGGCACAAAACTTATTACAAAAAGAATTTATAAAATAGAATAAAAATTTTGTAATTACTTGCCCGTATGAAGAATCTGCCGCAGATTTAGCAGAAAAACGCAAAAAAAATCAGCGGTAATCAGCGTTCACCCTGTTAAATGTGAAGCAATCCGTAGGATTATTTAACAGGGTAAATCTGCGGGAAAAATTAACCGTTATGAGTAGTAACAAAATTTTGAAATAATTTTTAAAAACCCCGGTAGCGATGCCGGGTTTTTTTGTTTAATCGTGAAAAATATTTAAAAGAACATGTTCAAGTTTGTGGTGCGAAATTCTTTCTGCAACAACTTTTCCTATGCCTTCTAAAAACACAAAATACAAATCGTTTCCGTATTTTTTTTTATCGTACACAAGTTGTCTGGTAATTACATTTATATCAAGTAAAGAAGTTGAAGGAAGCTGGTAATAATTAAGAAGTTTCAATAATCTTTCAGTTGTGGTTTGGTTGCATTTATTTAACCGTTCCGAAAGTTTTGCTGCCATAGCCATACCTATGCAAACAGCTTCGCCATGCCGCATTCCCTCAGAAAGTTCAATAATATGTCCAAAAGTATGACCGAAATTTAAAATTCTTCGCAAACCGGTTTCCTGTTCATCGGCTAAAACAATATCTATTTTTACCTGCATAGCAATTTTTAAAATTTCTTTGCTGATTGTTCCCGATTTTAATTCAGAATTATTTTCAAGAAGACTGAAAAGTTTATCTCCCGAAATTACAGCATGTTTAATAATTTCTGCTATCCCATTACGGAACTCTTCAATTGGAAGAGTTTTTAAAAAAGATGTATCAATAATTATTACTTCGGGCTGACGAATTGTTCCTGTCAAATTTTTATGAAAACCAACATTCATTCCGTTTTTCCCGCCAATTGCAGCATCTGCCATAGCCAGAAGTGTGGTTGGAATTAGAATTACCGGCATTCCGCGGTAAAATGTTGCAGCTACAAATCCTGTAATATCACATACAATACCACCACCTATAGCTATCAAAAGTGTTGACCTGTCGGCTTTTAATTCAATTAATTTGTTATAAATAAATCCTGCTGTATCCATAGTTTTCTCAGATTCCAAAGCCTCAATACTTATTATGGTATTTTTTTCTGAAATTTTGGGATACAATTTATTTACCAATTGGTCGCAAACAATAATAATCCTGCGGCTTTTTGCTGAAAGATTTAATTGTTCAAAATAATTTCCAAACAAAATATCTGTTTTTCCCGAAGGGAAGTTGACAGTAAAATTATTCATACGATTTAAAGTAAACAAGATAAAATTAGAAATTTAAAATGATTAACTGAAATTTTTAAACTTCAAAAGTAGTTTATTGTTTTTAATTTGTTTCGCATCATAAACCTGTTGATTGAAGCTAATAAACTTTGTTACTATTCAGCATCAAAATTAAAGATAAATTGTTTCATTG
>PCSS01000092.1:0-4373 GCA_002771395.1 Bacteroidetes bacterium CG23_combo_of_CG06-09_8_20_14_all_32_9
TTATTGATAAGTTACAAGTATGAGATATAAATGCATAACGAAGAGCGGGTTATACCCTATACCTTTATACCTTTTACCTGAAACTTAAATGTAATAATTTACCACGTAGGATATATTTTATAAGTTCACCCCGTAGGATAATTCATTTTTATTACCGTCATTGTTAAACAAAATTATCCAACGGGGTAAATCTGTCGTTATTCAACAGATTATCCAATGTGGTGAACCCCGTGCAAAGTATAATCAATGTTCAATTTTTGCGATAATGAAAACTTCTAAAATCCTATTTCCTGTATTGTTATTACAGTTATTTTTATTATCATGTATTAATAAAAACAGTAATTGCGGGTTCCCCGGAAAAACTCATGTTTCAGGCTTATTTATGCCGGTAAATCTTCAGCCCGATACTTCAATAATAAATTTAAACGATTTTTTCCCCGATGCCTCAGTAATTGATTCCTTTTTTGTACCCGAATGTTTTAATTACAAAACTGACTGGAAAGAAATGAAGATTTTTTTGTGGCACGGCAATAAAGAAGTCCCTCCTATTTCCACATTAACTGTTTATGCAGATGATGCACCATACATTATTCTGCTGAAGAAATCAGGAAAAATAAAGCATGTTATAACATTGAACACTGGAAAAAATACATTTAAAATAGTTCAGATAGCCGGTGAATTTAATAATTGGAATCCATCATCTTCGGGTCTTATGTTTGCAAATGGCAAATGGACTAAAGAGTTTTTTCTGGAACCTGGCAGTTACCAGTATCAGGTAGTGGCTGATGGTAAGTGGATGCTTGATTCTGCAAACCCTGATTCTGTTGACAACAATGTGGGAGGATACAACTCTGTAATGAATGTAAAAGATGAAAATGAGAAAAACAAAAAGCCAAAATTATTTACAGTTAAGCTTACAAATAAATGTATATATTGTTTTTCTGATGTACAGTTTGATTCAGTTTTTGTGCTGTGGCAAAACTTCAGATTACCATGGGAAATGGTAAAAACTGGTGCAAACACAGTAACTATTGCCATTCCCTCTGAAGCAGGTAAGTCAGAACGAACATACATCAGGGTGTTTTCATATAACAAAGCAGGTTGTTCAAACGACTTGTTAATTCCGCTGAAATTCGGAAAAGTTATCGTCAATACTGCCAGCCTGAAACGTACCGACCTAAATGCACAGGTGTTGTATTTTCTGCTCGTTGATAGGTTTTTTGATGGAAATACATTGAATAATAAATCTATTAACGACACTGAAGTTTCGCCTAAGGCAAATTATATGGGAGGCGATTTTGCAGGTATTATTAAGAAAATAAAGGATGGATATTTTGATACGCTTGGCACAAATACCTTATGGATTTCACCTGTAAATCTCAATCCTGACGAGGCTTATGCAGAATTTCCAGAACCTCACAGAAAATTTTCGGGTTATCATGGTTACTGGCCTGTTTCATCTGTTAAAGTTGATTACCGTTTCGGAACAGAACAGGAATTTAAAAATCTTGTTAGTATTGCACATAAAAAAAATATTAATGTAATTCTTGATTATGTCGCTAACCATGTACACAAAAATCATCCTCTTTATAAGCAGCATCCCGATTGGTTTACACCAATGGTACTGCCCGATGGAAGAAAAAATATCCGCCTGTGGGATGAACAAAGACTTACAACATGGTTTGATACATTTTTGCCTACACTTGATTTTTCAAAGAAAGAAGTTGTTGAATGTATGACCGATTCGGCACTTTACTGGATAAAAACATACAACCTTGATGGATTCAGACATGATGCTACAAAGCATATTCCTGAAAATTACTGGCGCAGACTTACACAAAAAATCAAAATGGAGATAACAATTCATGGCAACCGCAATTTTTACCAGATTGGAGAGACTTACGGAAGCCGTGAACTTATCGGAAGTTATGTAAATACCGGCGAACTTGATGCACAGTTTGATTTCAATCTTTTTTTTGATATACGTTCCGTTTTGCTTAATAAAAATGAATCGTTTGAAAAACTCAATCGTTCCATTGTTTCAAGCCTTGAATATTACGGGTATCACAATTTGATGGGCAACATTACAGGAAATCACGATATAGCCAGGTTTATTTCTTACGCAAGCGGAGCACTCAGTACAAAAGAAGACGACAAAGAAGCCGGATGGAATAGAGATATTGAGATAAAGGATACAATGGGGTATAAAAAATTATCGATGCTAACAGCCCTTGTTATGACTTTGCCGGGTGTTCCTGTAATTTATTATGGCGATGAAACAGGGATGCCCGGTGCAGGCGACCCCGATAACCGAAGGGTAATGAAATTTAACGGACTAACAAACCTCCAAAAACATACAAAACTAACAGCACAAAAACTAATAACACTAAGAAGAACAAACATGGCACTTATGTATGGAGATTTTGCTGAAATATCATCTGTTAATGCAAAAGGTGAAAAGCATGCCCTAAGCGAAGCCGAAGGGTCAAAAGATATTTTTGTGTTTGCCCGATTATACTTTGATAAAATCGCTATTGTTATTTTAAATAAAAGTCCTTTTTCGCAGTACATTTCTTTTAGCATTCCTGGAATGTTTGCACTGGCAAATAAAAATTTGAAATTAATAGCTAATTTTGATACTCCTTTTATAAAAGGAAACTCTGTAAATATTACTGTTAAGGCAAATTCTTTTGAAATACTTTCCAATTAAATTCTGAAAAAATGAAAAATATTTTTTTATTGCTAATACTGTTACTTACTGTAATTGTACCTGTAACAAATTATACATCATCTTCTGTTCATACAAAAACAACAAAATTCGTTTATGTTAAAACGGTTCCCGAATGGTCTAAAAATTTGACAATTTATGAGGTTAATCTCCGGCAGTATTCATCATCAGGGAGTTTTAAAGATTTTGAAAAGCACCTCCCGCAGTTGAAAGAATTAGGTGTCGGAATTTTATGGTTCATGCCGGTACAGCCTATTGGCGTTATAAATAGAAAGGGAACACTTGGAAGTTATTATTCTGTTAAAGATTATCTTTCGGTTAATCCAGAGTTCGGAACTATGGAAGATTTCAAACAAATGGTAAAAAAAATCCATAAATCAGGTATTTATGTTATTATAGACTGGGTGGCAAATCATACGTCATGGGATAATTCGTTGATTACTGAATATCCTGAATTTTATACAAAAGATTCTACCGGGAAAATTATTTCGCCCGTACCAGACTGGACCGATGTAGCCGATTTGAATTATGATAACAAAGAATTACGTCGTTATATGACTATTGCTATGAAATTCTGGCTTAAGGAAACCGACATTGATGGTTTCCGCTGTGATGTGGCAGGCTTCGTACCAACAGATTTCTGGGAAGAAGTTCGCCCTGCACTTGACAGCATGAAAAAAGTTTTTATGCTCGCCGAATGGGAAGACCCAAAACTGCATAACAAGGCTTTTGATATGACTTACGCATGGGATTTTCATAACCTGATAACCAATATTGCAAAAGGAAGTAAAAGCGTTTTATCGTTTGACACATTGTTTAAAATAGAAAAAAACAAATATTCCACAGATGCATACAGAATGTATTTTACTTCCAACCATGATGAAAATTCGTGGAATGGCACGGCTTATGAAAAATTCGGGAAGGGGGTGAAAACTTTTGCAGTGCTTTCTTTCATAGTTCCCGGAATGCCTCTGATATATAGCGGACAGGAAGCCGGGCTTAACAAGCGTCTTAAATTTTTTGACAAAGATACCATTGAATGGAAAAAGGATGATTTTTTTAATTTATATAAAATACTTATCGCATTAAAAAAACGCAACAAAGCGCTATGGAACGGTAATTATGGCGGGGAAATGAAGATTTTAAAAACTTCTGTGGATGAGAAAGTTCTTGCATTTACCAGGATAAAAGACTCTGACGAAGTACTGGCAGTTTTTAATTTTTCTGACAAACCCGTAACAGTAATCATTATAAATAATTTATCTATCGGCACTTATAAAAATGTTTTTACAAAACAATTGCAACAACTTAACAAAAACACTTCATTTAAAATGAACCCATGGGGATATTTGCTGCTGGAAAAACAATAACACTTTGTTTTTATTACAGTTGAAATTTGCTGAAAGTAATATTATTGCGATATTTGTTGGCAGATGATGGGGCTTAAATATTTATCCGGTGTTAAATCATCTCTTGAAAATCATTAAAGAGGGGTTCTAAAAATTAGATTTTTCGAGGCGGACAAGATTTTTAAACCGTAGTTTACCCTGTTAAATACGAAGAAATTTAACAGGGTTTACTGTTGTAAATGAGAACTTAGCGAAGCGATCTCACGAACACCTATAAAAAAATAATTAAAATTGTG
>PCSS01000092.1:4411-6801 GCA_002771395.1 Bacteroidetes bacterium CG23_combo_of_CG06-09_8_20_14_all_32_9
AAAAAAATAATTAAAATTGTGAGTAATTTTAAAATTGAAGTCCAATAAAGAAAAAGCAATTTTTAGAAGTCCCGTAAAAGCATCAGTTTTTTTAACGATGGTATGTTTTTGTAAGTTTAGCAAGCCATTTGGCATGTATTTCAGTAAGGTCGCTCTTTTTATATTTCCACAACCAGTTGCCCTGCTGCGTACCGGGAAGGTTCATACGAGCTTCTTCATCAAGTTCCATAACATCTTGTAACTGGGTAATTGCAATATCGGCAACAGATGCCCATGCCAAGCGGATTAACGTTTTGGCAATGCCTTCGTTAAGGTTGCCACAGTAGCTCTTTACAAATTTTCTGTCGGTATCGGAAATATTTTTATACCAGCCAATAGTTGTATTGTTATCATGAGTTCCGGTGTAAACAACACAATTTTCATTGTAAGTGTAAGGCAGGTAATTTATCTCTTCTTCCGAATCAAATGCAAATTGCAGAATTTTCATGCCGGGAAAACCTAAACTGTTTCTGAGTTCTTCTACATCTTGAGTAATAATACCAAGGTCTTCTGCAATAACAGGAAATTCTCCCAGTTCTTTCTGCAAAGTTTCAAAAAGTTTTTTTCCCGGTGCATCTACCCATTCGCCTTTTTCAGCAGTTTTGTTTCCTGATGGAACTGACCAGTATGCTACAAATCCACGAAAATGATCAATCCGTATAATGTCAAATAATTTCAGATTTGATTTTATGCGATCAATCCACCACGCAAATCCGCTTTGTTCAAGGTACTCCCAGTTAAAAACAGGATTGCCCCAAAGTTGCCCCGTTTTACTGAAATAATCGGGAGGCACACCTGCAACCCTTATAGGCAGTCCATTTTTGTTGAATAAAAATATTTCGGGATGCATCCATGCATCTACACTGTCGTAAGCAACATACAGCGGAATATCGCCGATAATCTTTATACCTTTTTTATTGGTATATTCTTTTAATTCCTTCCACTGCGAGAAAAAAATGTACTGGATAAATTTGTGATAATAAATTTTTTCAGACAACTTATTTTTATAATTTTCAATTGTATTTTTTTCTCTTATCCTTACAAGCCGAGGCCAGCGGTTCCATGGTTTTAACAAAAATTCATCTTTCAGAGATAGATACAGTGCAAAATCATCTAACCAGTGTGAATTTTCTGTACAGAATATTTCAAAATCTTTTTGTTCTGAGGTAATGAATTTTTTAAAAGCTTTAAATAATAACGGGTACTTGAAATCTTTTGCTTTTTCGTAATCAACCTTATCGGGTTTTATACTTTTGCTGTCAAAATTTTTCAGGTCGTCTTTTCCGAGAAGTTCTTGCTGAACGAGTTTTTCAAGGCTTATCAGCAAAGGATTTCCAGCAAAAGTAGAAAAACACTGGTAAGGGGAATTACCGTAACCTGTGTAGCCAAACGGTAGGAGCTGCCACAATTTCTGACCGGCTTTTTCAAGGAAATTAACAAACCCTTGTGCTTCTTCACCTAACGTACCTATACCGTAATTGCCCGGAAGGGACGTTGGATGTAATAAAATACCACTGCTTCTGGAAAATTTCACGATGTTCTGATAAAATTAAATCGGGTATAAAAATACATATTTTTGACGATTACCTGAATTCGTGAACTAAAAAACAAAAAATAAAATATTTTTCAGTAAAGGGGAGGGATGATATTTCATCGTAGATACAATCTACGATGAGACAGGGGAGCATTTTGTTTTACATTGACAATGAGGGCATTTTTCTGTTTTTTCTTTCATAGTTTAATTTTTTTTTTACTCATAAGGCTTTTCGATATCCCCACAGCAACAGGGAATCTAATTCCAGTTTCCGTAAGTTTTAAGCTTTAGGAAAGCTATATTTTTCTTTATTTTGAAACATTGTATTCAACTCCAGAAATGAACGCATTGTAATAAAATCTACCGGCTCTTTGATTCTTCTCCTCTGTTCTTATTGTTACTCTGTATTTACCAGATGGTAGCCACAAGGGATCAGTAATCTGTGCGTGTGTGTTGGTCGCATAAGTGATAATCTGTTCATTTAAGTATAAGTATGTTTTGTCACCGATAACTCTGTTGTCATATGTCATAAATACTTTAGCGTTTGTGATTTGCCATACTTTCCCATTGGGCACTGTAATCGTTGTGTCTTTAGCAATGAAATCAGATGATTTCTCAGATGATATCGGCAAAAAAAATACTTTGGAAAACTGAAGATTTTCTTGAGCTAAGCAGTTGAAGGTTAAAATACAGAGAGCGATGAAGATTTTTGTTTTCATTTTTGTAAGTTTTAATTTCCCTACTCGTTTGGCTTTTCGGTTACGCCCCCGCTTTAAATGCCTGTGCGGGGGAAATCTAAAAATTTACCTAATTATTG
>PCSS01000085.1 GCA_002771395.1 Bacteroidetes bacterium CG23_combo_of_CG06-09_8_20_14_all_32_9
GGATTTTGAAAAATGAGCATAACAAAGAAAAAGCAATTTTTAGAAGTCCCGTTAATTGATTGTTAACTATTATTAACTGATAGTCATGGATGTTTCATTTTTTTAAATATTTGATTATATCAAATAAACTTATTTTTGAAACAGACTCAGGAATTAAATATTAATTTTACAGTCAAAATAATAAAACTGCTGTATGAAAATATTTAAAAGAATTTTGAAAATCACAGGAATAACAATTTTTATCCTTTTAGTGTTGCTTATTTCCGCACCATTTATTTTTAAAGGTAAAATTATTGAAATTGCTAAAAAAGAAATAAATAACAATCTTAATGCTAAAGTTGATTTTGGCAAAATTGACGTTGGAATTTTTCACAGTTTTCCAAACTTAAACTTTGAGTTAAATAATCTGCTCGTTATTGGAGTAGGTGATTTTGAAAAAGACACACTTGTAAAATTTGATAAACTTTCTACTGTTCTTGACCTTTTCAGTGTGTTTGGCGATAAAATTAAAATTAAAGGAATTGTACTTAATAATCCCGATATCTGTATAAAAGTGCTGAAAGGCGGAAAAGCCAACTGGGACATAATGAAATCTTCAACCGACACCACTTCAGCCGCCGACACCTCATCAGGATTTAAACTTGCACTTAATAAATTTGAAATAATTGGCGGAAATATTGTATATGATGACAACGATTTGGGCGTGTTTACTTCTTTCAAAAACCTTAGTTTCCTGCTCAAAGGCGATTTGACAGAAGATTTTTCATCACTCCAAACAAAAGCTTCATTAGATTCATTAGTTTTTGCATACGAAGACGTAAAATTTATTAACAAAGCACAAGTTGAAATGCTCTCAAATATTGATGCCGACCTTGCCAATTCAAAATATACTTTTAAAGATAACAGCATAAAGTTGAACGAAATAGAACTTGGTTTTAACGGCTCGGTAACAATGCCCACCGATGATATTTTGCTTGACCTTACTTTTGAAGCAAAAAAGACTGATTTTAAAAACCTGCTTTCGCTCATTCCTGCCGTATATATGAACGATTTTCAGAAAGTGCAAACAAGCGGCAAAATGGCTTTTAGCGGTAGTGTTAAAGGTACTTACAACGATAGTTTAATGCCCGGCTTTGATTTAAAACTTATAGTAGAAAATGGCAGTTTTAAATACCCCTACCTTCCGGCTTCGGTGCAAAATATTAATATTGATGCAATGATTGATAATAAAGACGGAAAGCCCGATAACACAATTATTGATGTTAAAAAGTTTCATATTGACCTCGGCGGAAGTCCCTTTGATATGCAACTGCACGTTGCCACACCTGTTAGCGATGCCAACCTTGATGGAATGATTAAAGGTGTGATTGACCTTGCAAAGGTTAAATCGTTTATACCTGTTAAAGATGCTTCGCTGGCTGGTGTTATAAA
The DNA here is from genome assembly GCA_002771395.1 of Bacteroidetes bacterium CG23_combo_of_CG06-09_8_20_14_all_32_9. Classification (GTDB taxonomy): domain Bacteria; phylum Bacteroidota; class Bacteroidia; order Bacteroidales; family GWA2-32-17; genus GWA2-32-17. Next base: position 1,432 of record PCSS01000085.1, read on the forward strand.
AGCAGATGTTGATTTTGCCGGAAGAATGTCGCAGATTGAGCAGGAAAAGTACGAGGACTTTAAAGCAAAAGGAACAATTGATTTGTCGGAAATTAATTATAACAGCAGTTCGCTTTCTGCACCCGTAAATATTGAAACATCTTCAATGGAAATAACACCAAAATATTTTGATTTAAAAAACTTTAACGCAAAAATGGGAAGTAGCAATTTTCAAATGAACGGTAAAATCGAAAATTTTCTTGCATATATTTTTCGTGATGAACTCCTGAAAGGGATTTTTAATTTCAATTCAAACTTGTTAAATATTAATCAGTTAATGGGAGAAGAAACATCTACCGAAACTACTTCAACAGATACTTCTTCATCAACTCTTACCGCTATTGAAGTTCCCGAAAATATCGATTTTACGCTAAATTCATCAATAGTAAACCTGTTTTACGATAAACTCGAAATAAAAAACACAAAAGGTACAATAATCATTCGCGACGGAAAAGTAGATTTGAATGGATTGAGTATGCAGTTGTTAGATGGTTCTATGTCGCTCAAGGGTTATTATTCAACAAAAAATACTCAAACTCCCGAAATTGATATGGGAATGGATATAAAAGAATTTGACATTAAAAAAACATTCAACGCTTTTAATACAGTTCAGAAAATTGCTCCTGTTGCCGAAAAATGCTCGGGAAAAATTTCTGTAAACTTAAATTTTAAAGGTCTTTTAACACAGCACATGGAACCAGAAATGAAAACTATTAACGGTTCGGGAAGTATAAGTACAAAATCTTTAGTAATAGACAATACAGATGTATTTGCAAAACTTTCGGAAGTTCTTAAATCTGATAAATACCGTAAACTGAACCTCCGGAATACTACCCTTAAATTTTCAATTGTAAACGGCAATATTGAGTTTGAACCTTGCGTTACTAAAGCCGGGAAAACCGAAATGGAATTTGGCGGAAAACAGGGTTTAGATCAAACGGTTGATTATTTTATGAATTTTAAAATTCCAAGTTCAGAATTAGGTAGTGCTGCTAACCAGGTAATGAACAATCTCTCGGCACAGGCAAATAATTTAGGGTTAAATGTTAAAGTTCCCGAATTTATTGATGTAAAGGGATTGATAACAGGTTTAATAACAAAACCCGTAATAAAATTTAATTTAAAAGAGCAGGCAAATAATGTTGCCGAAAACATTAAAGACCAAGTAGTAACTAAAATTAACGAAGAAGTTGATAAAACAAAAGCCCAAGCCGTTCGCAAAGCACAGGAACAAGCCGATAAGCTTATGAAAGAAGCCGATGCTCAATCACAAAAAATAATTGCCACTGCCGAATCTGCTGCAAAACAAATAAATGATGCTGCAAAAGTAGCTGCCAATAAAGTTCGTGCCGAAGGAAATGCTCAAGCCGAAAAACTTTTGAGCGAAGCAAAAAGCAAAGGTATTATTGCCGAGAAACTGGCAAAAGAACCTGCTGCAAAACTCAGAAAAGAGGCAGATAAAAAAGCCGGTGATATTGAAACAAATGCACAATCAGAATCTAAAGCAAAAGTTGAACAGGCAAAACAGGAATCAGATAAAATTAAAGCAAAAGCAAAAGAACAGGGTGATAAATTGATTGAAGAAGCGAAAAAAAAGTAATTTGAAATCTGAAATAAACAGAAATAAAAAAACAGAAATAAGAAATACGAACAAATTGATGACATAACCATACCCGGTATCAGATTTTGAGGAACTTGAAATTTGAAAGTGTGAAAATGTGCGAGTTCTCCGTCTCACTTTCTCCTTGTCTCACTTTTTGTTTATGAATCTGAAATTTGAAATATGGAATTTGAAATCTGAAAATGTGAAAGTGTGCGAGTTCCCTTTCTCCCCGTCTCCCTTTCTCTCTTTCGGTTTATGAATCTGAAATATGAAATTTTTCAACAATCAAAATGTACAAATTTACCCCGTGCAAAGTATAAGTATAAAATATCCCGTTTTAACTGTTGCTGTATTATTCTTAATGTTTACCGGCAATATCTTTGCTCAGGACGATGAAGATGGTTGTTCGGAAGTTGACAAAAAAGCAAAAAAACTTTACGAAACCGCCCGCGAAAATTTTAAAAAAAGTAATCCCGGCCTTGGTTACAAACTTTTGGTTGAATCTGTAAAAATTGATGAAACTTATGCCCGTGCTTACCTAATGTTAGCAGATATTAACAACTCACGTTCAGAAAATACAATAGATGCAAATCAATCGCTTCAATACAGAAACCGCTCAGTTGAATATTATAAAAAAGCTGCCGAAAATTGCCCTTCGCTTGATAATTACCGTGCAAGTTTTGAGATTGGTAAACGTTATTATATTTCAAAAAATTATAAATTGGCAGAGGTTTATATTGAAAAATTTTTAACAAACAGCAAACAATCACAGTATCGCTCCGAAGCCGAGACAATTAACACGCATATAAAAACGTATAATAAATTAATTGGTAATCCCGTTCCATTTAATCCGGTTAAGGTGCAAGGTCTTAACTCTGCCGATGACGAGTTTTTACCACTTATCAGCCCCGATGGCGAAATCGCCTTTTTTACACATCGTTATAACAAAAGAAATGATTTGGGTAATCCGCAACTATTCGAAGAGTTTACAATGGCAGAACGGATTAGTAAAGCCCGGGATACAGCAGAAACTTTTGGAAATATTATGTTAATGTCAAGTCCTTTTAATGATAATAAAAACAATAAGCAGGGAGCTGTCTCTGTTACTATTGACAATAATCATCTTTACATAACAATTTGCAAAAATGATTTATACTGCGATATTTGGGTCTCCGAATTTGTTGATGGCGAATGGACTGCTTTAAAAAATATGGGTGGAGCCATAAATGGTCGTCGTTCATGGGAAAGCCAGCCTTCCATTTCTTCCGACGGAAAAACAATTTACTTTGCAAGCATTCGTCCCGGCAATCTTGGTTTCGACCTCGACGATGCCACTACTCAAACCAGCGATATATGGATGGCAAAAATGGGCGATGACGGCAATTGGAAACCTGCTGTTAATCTTGGAAATGTGATAAAT
>PCSS01000217.1 GCA_002771395.1 Bacteroidetes bacterium CG23_combo_of_CG06-09_8_20_14_all_32_9
TTAGATAATTATCTTATATCTAAAGGGATAAATATTTGCTAATAAAAGGAGATAAGGATATTAAAATGGTTATCTAACAGGGTAAAGCAATCTGAATTTATTAGTGAACAAATAAGCAATGAGTTATGAGGAGATTGCTTGGGTCATTCTTTCCCTCGCAATGTAGTCAGGAGTTTTCGCAATAGTGAAACAGACCTTTTTAGACCAGGCTCATTTATATTTTAAAAAAATGTCACTATTTATCCCATCGAAGTACGAAAAAAATATTCACCCCGTTAAATAACTATATAATAATATGCAAGCATTATATAAAGTTGTAATTCGGTGGGATAATGAAAATTAACCATAGAGGTAAATAGTAACAAAAAAATAATCTTTAATTTTGATTTGAAACTAATTTTATTTAGTTTTACAAAGTAAAGAAGTAAAAATTTAACAAATAATCATTATGAAAAGAATCCTTTTTACAATTACGTTTGCAATTTTGGCTTTAGCCCTTTTTGCACAAAAAGTTCAGATAATTTCTTTAGTAAATTCCTCAAACGAATTTATTGTTTTAAAAAATGAACCTTTAAAGTTTATGTTTAAAACTTCCCTTTCGTCGGTTAATACAAAGGAAATTCTAACCAAACAGGGTTTATTTACACAATTACGTGTAAATGGTTATATTGATGAAGGCGAGGTAGGTACACCTGCACTGCCGGCTCTTAAAAAATTAATTGAAGTGCCGTATAATGCAAATATTAAGGTTAATATTATTAGTTATGATGAAGAAACAGTATCACTTAACGATTTAGGAATAGTTAATAAAATAATTCCCTTTCAGCCATCGGTTAGAAAAGACCAGGATATAAACCAACTTCCATTTTACTATAATCAGCAGGTTTATGCTACCAACGATTTTATTGAAAACCCCATTGCCGAAGTTCAACAGGTAGGAATTATGCGGGGTGTAAATATTGGCAGACTTGTAATACGACCTGTACAATACAATCCTGTTCAAAACACAATTCGTATATTTAAGAATATTGTAGTTGAAATTGTTTTTGCCGGTGCCGATTTAACTCTTACCCAAAATATGAAAATGAAATATTTTTCACCTTTGTTTGAAAGCACATTCAGGTTATTTACTAATTACACAGCAAATTCTGTAAAAGATACTATAACTACCTATCCTGTAAAATATTTGATTATTAGCGACCGCATGTTTGAAGCTCAACTTCAACCTTTAATTGAGTGGAAAACACGCAAAGGTTTTAAAGTTGTGGTTGCTTATACAGATGTAATAGGAACAACCACTACCGCTATAAAAAGTTACATAACAACTCAATACACAAGCGGAACTCCATCTGACCCTGCACCTTCGTTTTTATTGTTAGTTGGCGATGTTGCTCAAATTCCCGCTTTCCCGATGAGCGGTCATGTAACTGATTTATATTATGGCGAAATGGATGGCGACAGTGATGTAATTCCCGATATATATTATGGCAGATTTTCGGCACAAAATACTACCCAGTTAGCTCCGCAACTAACAAAAACATTGCAGTACGAGCAATATACTATGCCCGACCCGGGTTTTTTACAATACTCTGTTATGGTAGCCGGTGTTGATGCAAGTAATGCACCCACTTATGGTAACGGTCAAATTAATTATGGCGTGGACAATTATTTTAATGCTTCAAACGGAATTACATCCCATACCTATTTATATGGCTCGGGTTCACCTATCACTTCAGACAACCCCCTGGCTTCGGCAGCCATAATTCAAAATGTAAGCGATGGCGTTGGGTTTGCAAATTACACGGCACATTGTGGTTCAACAGGATGGTCAGATCCGAGTTTCTCAACTTCCAACATCACAGGTTTAACCAACCAGGATAAATATTGTTTTATGGTTGGTAATTGTTGCCAAAGTAATATGTTTGATGATAACGAATGTTTTGGCGAAGCTATACTACGCGCCAATAACAAAGGAGCAGTAGGTTATATCGGTGCATCCGATTATTCATACTGGGACGGAGATTATTACTATTCAGTTGGTGTAAAAGCAGTAACTGCAAATCCTCCTTACGATTCAACTCATCTTGGTTTTTACGACAGGATGTTTCATACTACAGGAATAGCCGAAACAGAATGGTATGCAAGCGGTGCACAAATTAATTTTGCCGGTAATTTAGCTGTAACTCAATCCGGAACAAGTGTAACATATTATTGGGAAGAATACCATCTTATGGGCGACCCATCACTTATGCCATATTTAGGAATTCCTACTGCCTTATCGCCCGTAACTTATCAAAACTCTATTCCTTTGGGTGTTACAAGTGTTACTGTAACTACCGAACCTTATGCTTACGTTGGTCTTTCACTAAGTAATGCGTGGGTTGATGCAAAATATACCGGGGCTTCGGGCATAATTACGCTTGACTTAACAACTATTGCAAGTCCCTGCACTTTAGATGTTGTTATAACCAAGCAAAACCGTCAGCCCCATATTGGTACTATTATAATTGTACCAAATAATGCTCCTTATGTAATTTACAATAGTCACATTTTGCATGATACCGGAATTTCAACAAATGGGAATATTGAGTATTCGGAAAATGTAACTGTTGATTTAACACTGAAAAATGTGGGAAATGTTGTTGCAAATAATATTACCGCTATTTTAAGCACCTTAAACACGGATGTTAATATTACCGATAACACACAGGTTTACGGAAATATTGCAGCCAATTCCACTGCTACCCAAAATAATGCTTTTTCTTTTACAGTAGCAAATGTAATTACCGACCAGCAAAATGCCCTGTTCACAATAACTGCATCCGACGGTGGTTCTGGCAACTGGCAATCTAATTTTAATGTTCTATTATATGCTCCTGTTATGCTTGCCACTACCGTTACAGTTGATGATGTTGCTTTAGGAAATGGAAACGGCAGACTTGACCCTGGCGAAAGCGCTACCATTAAAATATTAACTTTAAATAACGGTCATTCCATTTCTCCTGTTGCCAACGGGGTACTAACAGTTAACAGCGGAATGGTAACAGTTCCGGTAAACACACAAAATCTTGGAGTTATTGCCGCCGGAGGTAATGTTTTGGCTTTTTTTAATATTGATGTTGATGCGGCTGCACCGGTAGGTTCATTAGCAAATTTCACTTACGATGTAAATGCAGGAGGTTATACAACTGCAAAAACTTTTTCTTTAAACATCGGGCTTATTGTTGAAGATTTTGAAACCAACACTTTTACACATTTTCCCTGGGATACGACACATTTTGGAGATGTACCATGGACAATTATTAACAGCGGAAGTATTTATGAAGGTAATTATACTGCCCGTTCCGGAATTATTACAGATAATCAAACATCTGAATTAACAATGCAAATTACAGTAATATCAGCAGACACACTTTCATTCTACAAAAAAGTTTCCAGTGAACTGGATTATGACTTTTTAAGATTTTATGTTGACGGTTCTCCTTGTGGCGAATGGAGTGGCGAAGTTGACTGGAGTCGCGAAGCATATATGCTCACAACCGGACTGCATACATTAAAATGGGTTTATTCTAAAGATGTATATTGGATTCAAGGCTCTGATGCTGCATGGGTTGATTTTATTATTTTTCCGCCTGTTGATATGTTTGTGTTAAAACCTGGAATTGTAAACAGTTTACAGTTTTTAACCGCTTACCCAAATCCTTTTAAAACTGGAGCAATTATTTCTTTCGGAATTAAAAAAACTGAAGACGTTAGTATAACATTGTTAAATACTTTAGGCAAAACAATAAAAGAAATTCTGGCTGAACAAAAAGTTTCTGAAGGAACTCATCAAATTCAGTTGTCCGGTAACGGGTTATCAGCCGGAATTTATTTCTGTAAAATGACAGCCGGTGAAAATGTTAAGATGATTAAAATAATTATACTTTAATTTGTATTTTTGTAGCGTTTAATTTTTTAAAAGTGTTCATTGATTATACTGCAAACGGTTACTATACATAAAACGGGATAAAATTGTACATTTATAGTTCAAAGTTTGTTGGTTTTTAGTTGTAGTTTTATTGGTTTTTAGTTTTGGTTCGCTGGTTTGTTAGTACGCATTGTACCCGACTAAATAACCATAACAAGAAACTGAAAAACTAAAACTAATGACTAAAAACTAATAACTAAAATTTTTCGCAGAAATGTATAAATTTACCCCGCACAAAGTATAATTTATCTTTTATTGAAAAAATTGTTATATTGCTAAATTGTTAAGCCTTTTAAAAAATGCTTTATGAAAATAGTAAATTTAATTTTCGTAATTTATCCCGTGAGATATAGCAAAATTATCTTACTTGGGATTGCACTTAGCGCAATGTTTTTTCTCCCTCCCCTCCTTGGAGGGGTTGGGGGTGGGTTCCT
>PCSS01000229.1 GCA_002771395.1 Bacteroidetes bacterium CG23_combo_of_CG06-09_8_20_14_all_32_9
TCTCCCCAATAATTAAGGATATTAATATTTGGAATAAAAATAAAAAATATGAAACACTGTTTTTTTCAGAAATAGAAAAAATGGAATAAAATTATGATAGATAAAACTAGAGTGGATTTATCTGAACACCGGATAGAAAAGGCAAAAGATTTATTATTTCAGGCAAAGATATTGTTTGATAATCAAAAATTTGACGGATGCATAAATCGTTCCTATTATGCCATTTTTAGTGCTATCAGGTTATTATTAGCATTAATAAAATTAGATAGTTCCAAACATAGCGGAGTATTATCATTTTTTGACAAGTAAGTAATTTTATTTATCTTAAGTGCGATGAAAAAAGTTAAGTAGGCACTTCTACCCGCCTAAAATAAGTCCGCCGAAACGTTATAATGAAAAATGGCAACCGAATATAACATACTCATTCATCAACTCAACACGTTTATACGCAAGTATTACCGCAACGAACTTTTGCGTGGTTTGCTGCTAACAGTTTTTATTTTTACGGCTTCATCGTTGTTTGCTTTTATATCCGAATATTTCGGTCATTTCGACATCGCTGTTCGCACAGTTTTGTTTTACACTATTGTAAACGCTTATTTAGTTGTCTTTGTAAAGTTCATTTTCCTGCCTTTGCTTCGTTTCATGCAAATTGGTAAACTGATTTCCCATAAGCAGGCTGCAAGTATAATTTCATCATATTTTACAGAAATAAGCGACCGCCTGTTAAATGTTCTCGAACTTGCCGAAATGCCTGCTGATAAAGGATATTCGCAGCAACTTCTTGTTGCAAGTATAGAAAATAAAATATCAAAAATTCGTTTACTTCCTTTTGAAGCTGCTATTAACGTTAAGGTAAATTTCAGATATTTAACCTATCTGATATTTGCTGCCGCAGTTTTTCTTGCTATTTATGTTATTTGTCCTCAGGTAATTAAAGATGGTTCGGAGCGGCTTTTTTATCATTCTGTTTATTATGCGCCTGTTGCACCATTCAACTTTATTTTAGAAAACGATTCGCTAACTGTTGAACAGGGGAAAGATTTTAACATTAAACTTCGCATCAAAGGAAAATATGTGCCCAAAAACTCATACATAACTATCGGAAGCAATAAAATGCTTCTCGAACGACATACTCCGTCAACCTTTAGCTATAATTTAAAAAACGTGAACAATTCTGTTAATTTTAAGTTTACTGCCGATGAGTATTCATCAGGTGAATATAAACTTACAGTTTTACCTCCTCCTGTAATTACAGGTTTTAAAGTTGAAATAGATGTTCCGCAATATACAGGCGAAAATGATTTTGTACTCGAAAATACAGGCGATTTTACTATCCCCTGCGGAAGCAATGTAAAATGGACTTTTGCAACCGCCAATGTTGAAACTGTAAAATTTTTAATTAATGATACTTTAATCGAAAAAGTAAAACAAGAAGACAATCAGTTCTTTACATCATTCCGTTTTTTAAATTCAGCAATTTACTCAGTAAAAATGGCAAATAGTTTTATTAATTCATTTCAGCCTGTTAAATACAATGTAAATGTAATTCCCGATTTATATCCGGGAATTACTTCAGAATTTATTGCCGACACTTCACATATAGGAACTTATTATTTTAAAGGTATAATTAATGATGATTACGGATTTAATAAACTTACATTTAACTATAAAACAAACAATTCTGCCGATACGTTAAAATTAATTTCAATTCCTGTAAATAAAGGCTCAAAGTACCAGGAATTTTATTTTGCTTTCGATTTCAGCACTCTTAAAGAACTTGGAAGTGATGTGGAATACTTTTTTGAAGTTTGGGATAATGATGGAGTTCACGGTAGTAAATCAAGCCGCTCGACAATTAAAACCTATAAAATTCCATCTGCCGATGAACTTGAAAAATACCGCGAAAATGCCAATAAAAATATCGAAGAAAAATTAAAAACATCGTTAAAACTTAGCGAGGATATTAATCGCGATATTAAAAAACTTCAGGAAAGTCTTTTAAACAATAAAACCAATTCGTGGGAACAAACCAAAAAACTTGAAGATATTGTGCAGAAGCAAAACCAATTAGAACAGTTGGTTAAAGAATTATCGTTTGAAAATAAGAAAAAATATGATTTTGTTAATACTTTTTCAGAACAGGATAAACAGTTAATTGAGAAACAAAAGCAAATTGAAGACCTCCTCGAAAATCTTATGGATGATGAAATGAGAAAACTTATGGAGGAATTAAAGAAACTTATGGATAATTTCGACCGCAATAAGTTAAATAACCTTGCAGAACAAATGAAGTTAAGCTACGAAGATTTGAATAAGCAATTAGACCGCAATATGGAAATGCTTAAAAGATTGGAAATTGAAGAAAAAGCCGACAATATTTCAAAAGAACTTGATAAACTTTCACAGGAACAGGATAAATTATCGGAAAAAACCAACGACAAAAAGAATGCACAGGATTCATTATTAAACGAACAAAACAAACAGCAGGAAAAGTTTGATGAACTTATGAAGGAATATGATGAGATTCAGAAAAAAAATGAAGAACTGAAAGACCCGATGGATTTAAAAGATTTTCAGCAGGAAAAAAGCGATATTAATAAAGAATTTGGTAATTCTGAAGAAAATTTGAAGCAAAACAATCGCAAAAAAGCGTCGGGTAGCCAAAAAAGTAATTCAAAACAAATAAAAGAGATGTCGCAAAAAATGCAGGAAATGATGGAACAAAACGAGATGGAGCAGGAAGGCGAGGATGAAGAAAATATGAAACAAATAATTGACAATCTCGAAAAATTTTCTTTTGATATAGAAGCACTTATGGAACAAACCGGCAAAGTTAGCCCAAACGACCCTGCTTATATGAAAAACCTCGGAAAACAAAAAAGTTTGAATAACGATTTTCAAATAATTAAAGACTCACTTTCAGCATTGGCAAACAGAACGCCCATGATAGGTTCGGAAATCAATAAAAAAATAAAGAAAATTGAAAAACTCGGAAAACAAACACTTTCAAATTTAGATGAAAGAAATGCAGGCATGGCAAAAGCAAATCAGCAATATATAATGACAGAAGCCAATGACCTTGCACTTTTACTTGGCGAGATGCTGCAACAAATGCAGAGCAATTCGCAATCTATGTGCAAAGGGGGCAAATGTAAAAAACCCGGAAACGGAAAACCAAATATGTCGCAAATGCAGAGCCTGCAAAAATCAATAAAATCGCAGATGCAATCAATAATTGATGAGCTTAAAAAAGGACAAAAAGACGGCAAAGGCATGAATGAAAAATTGGGAAAAATGATTTCAATGCAGGATAAATTCAACCAAATTCTTAATAATATGATGCAAAACGGTGGACTAAATCCCGAAACCGTTAAACAACTTAAAGAAATTAAAAGTTTAGTCAACGATGTTGAAAAGGATATTGTAAATAAAAATATAACGCCTCAAACAATGTTTCGTCAGGAACAAATTTTAACACGATTGCTGGAAGCCGAAAAGTCTGATTATGAAAGAGAAACAGAAAATATAAGAAAATCTAATGAAGGAAAAAATAACAATATTAGTAACCCTAAACAAATTTTTGAGTATAAAGGAGTACATTCGCGTTATAATGAAATCCTTGAAGGAAGTAAAATTAAACTTACAAAATATTATCAGGACAAATACAAAGAATATATGATTCACCTTAACCAATAGGCTATGAAAAAGAAAATAAAGTTTTTATCAAAAATTGAGAACATTAATATTGTCGAGAAATTAGTTGACGAAATTTCTGTTCAGGAGAACTTAAGTTCCGAAATTTATGGGAATCTTTTAGTCTCTATGGTAGAGTCAGTTAATAATGCCATTATTCACGGAAACAAATTAGACGAATCTAAAGAAGTAATTATTAATTACGGTTTAAGTGATGGCTATTTCTGGTTTGATGTAAAAGACCAGGGAAATGGATTTAATTTCAAAAATTTACCTGATCCTACTTTACCCGAAAATCTCGAAAAACCGCATGGCAGGGGCATCTTTCTTATATCGCACCTTGTTGACAAAATAGAATTTAAAGAAAAAGGAACAAAAGTTTGTTTGAAAATAAAAATTAAAACCAATCATTTAAATTAGGTATTGAAATTTGTAATTTGAGATTTGCGACTTTTTACTATTATTATAAAATTACAGACATACACTAATTTATGGCAATTACTTTTCATCTTCACCAAATTTCTACAAGTATTTTAAACGGTAAAAAACGTAAAATTTCCGCATGGATTAAGCAAACCATTGAAAAGGAAAATAAAATTACAGGAAACATTTGCATAATTCTTACCGGTAAAAAACAACTACTCAAAATAAATAAGAAATACCTAAAACACAATTATCACACAGATATAATTACTTTTAATTATAACGAAGGATTCATTATTTCGGGCGATTTATTTATTAGCCTGCCAAAAGTTAAAGAAAATGCAAAAATCTATAATGTAAC
>PCSS01000327.1:0-4458 GCA_002771395.1 Bacteroidetes bacterium CG23_combo_of_CG06-09_8_20_14_all_32_9
GAAATTCGTTGTTCTATTGTTCGTTATTCATTTTTCTAATATTAGTGCCATTATTTGAAAAGGGGGTTAGGGGGATTGACAATACACCCCACCCTACAAGTCGCAAAGCGCCTGTTGGGTATTAAATTGCATTCACAACCTGAATACACGACCTGAAAGGAACTTCGTAACCTGTCAGGTGGGTTGGATTAAAAAAAATGTAATTGTGTAAGGTAAGTGATTTAATAATTTTATAAATGTATTACCTCACCGTAAGCAGCAGCAGCGGCTTCCATAACTGCTTCGCTCATTGTTGGGTGCGGGTGAACAGATTTAATCAACTCACGCCCGGTAGTTTCGAGATTGCGGGCGACAACTATTTCGGCAATAATTTCGGTAACATTTAAGCCAATTAAATGAGCACCTAACAATTCACCATATTTTGCATCAAAAATTAGTTTTACAAAACCATCTTTGTCGCCGGCAGCATTCGCTTTTCCAGAGGCAGAATATGGAAATTTTCCTGTTTTAATTTCATATCCTTTATTAATGGCTTCTTTTTCAGTCATTCCAACTGACGCTACTTCGGGAGTAGTATAAACACAACTCGGAACATTATTATAATTAAGCGGTAAAGGATTTTTTCCTGCAATTTTTTCAACACAAATTATTCCTTCAGCAGATGCTACGTGTGCTAACGCTTGTCCGTGTACAATATCACCAATGGCATAAACGCCCGGCACATTTGTACGATAAAAATCGTCAACTTTAATTTTGTCTTTTTCCAACTCAATACCGAGTTCTTCTATTCCTGTATTTTCAAGATTAGGCGTGATACCTACTGCAGATAAAACTATTTCGGATTCAATAGTTTGCTCGCCTTTTTTGGTTTCAATATTTACTTTACAAACGTCACCTTCAAAATTTACTCCGGTAACATTAGACTCAAGCATTATTTCAATTCCTGCTTTTTTAAACGAACGTGCAAGTTGTTTGCTTATTTCTTCATCTTCAAGAGGAATAATATCGGGCATAAATTCTGCAAGCGTTATTTTTGTTCCCATAACATTATAAAAGTATGCTATTTCGCTGCCAATAGCTCCCGAACCAACTACCACCATTGACTTTGGAAGGTTTTGCAAAGTTAATGCTTCACGATAACCGATAATTTTTTTGCCATCTATTTTTAAGTTCGGCAGTTCGCGGGAACGTGCACCAGTAGCAAGGATAATATGTGCAGCAGAATAAATTTGCATGTTCCCTTCGGCATCGGTAACTTGCACTTGTTTATTACCAGTTAATTTGCCTGTTCCGGCAATAATTTCAATCTTATTCTTTTTGAAAAGAAACTGTATTCCTTTGCTCATCCGGTCAGCAACAGTGCGACTGCGTGCAATGACTTTTGCAAAATCGGGCTGAACATTATTAACAACTATTCCATATTCCGATGCATGTTTTGCATACTCCAAAACCTGAGCACTTTTAAGTAACGATTTTGTAGGAATACATCCCCAGTTAAGGCATATACCGCCAGGTTCGGAACGTTCAACAACAGCAGTTTTTAAACCAAGTTGCGATGCTCGTATGGCAGCCACATAACCACCGGGTCCGCTTCCAATTATTATTAAATCGTAGTTCATGTTTTATAAATTATAGTGGTAAAGTTAATTTTTTGTTTTTACTTTCAGAATTTGGCAATAATAAAACAATTGTATATCTTCGCAATACTTAATTTTTAATGCCCGGATGGCGGAACAGGTAGACGCGCTGGTCTCAAACACCAGTGGGGTTATACCCATGCCGGTTCGATTCCGGCTCCGGGTACAAATATAATGTGAGATTTTTTATAGTTATACTTTGAAAAGTCATAATTTGAGTTTTTATTTTTTTATGACCTCACCCCCAATCCCTCTCCAATTGAAGAGGGGAATTAAAAAGGTAAAACTCAAATTATTCCCCTTTAAAGTATGTCTGATAATCAATGCTTCAATATAAATTTGCAATACATTGAAAACCAAAAAAGAACATTGCAAAGTCGTAAAGGCGCAGAGAATTAAAGAGCAATACTTTGCGTCTCAGCGTCTCTGTGGTGGAAGAAAAAGTACCAAACTATTGAAAATGAATAAATCGGACTTGCCAATATCATTCCATGAGAAACAACTTGTACTCGACAAGCGTTATCTTCTTATGGCAAAAATTTGGGCAGAAAACAGTTATTGTATCCGTCGTAAAGTTGGTGCCTTAATAGTTAAAGATAAAATGATTATCTCCGATGGATACAACGGAACACCATCGGGTTTCGAAAATAAATGCGAAGACGAAAACGATGTTACTTATCCGTATGTTCTTCATGCCGAAGCCAATGCTATTACAAAAGTAGCGAAATCAAATAACAGTAGCTTAGGCGCAACTCTTTATGTAACAACTTCGCCATGTGTTGAATGTGCAAAATTAATAATTCAGGCCGGGATATCAAGGGTAGTTTTTTGCGATAAATACCGAAAAGAATCTGGGTTACACCTTTTGCAAAAAGCTAACATTGAGGTTGTTCATATTCCACTTGATAAATAAACCATTTTATGTTTGAAAAAAATAAACGTCTTTATGTTTATCTGCCAATTATTTTAAGTGTTATTTTTATTCTCGGAATGTTTGCCGGACGTTATCTGCCAGGCGGAAGTTTGGTTTTTATACACAATATTCCTTTAAATAATAAACTTGAATCTATAATAGAGTACATTCAGGAAGAATATGTTGATTCCGTTTCAAAAGATGAATTAATAGAACTGTCAATTCCGGCAATCCTTCAAAATCTTGATCCTCATTCGGTTTACATTCCAGCAGCAGAATTTAACCAAGTTAACGAACCTCTTGAAGGGGAGTTTGAAGGAATAGGAGTTGAATTTAATATTCAGAAAGATACTATAATAGTTGTAAATACAATTGCAGGTGGACCTTCCGAGCGGCGTGGCGTAATGGCAGGCGATAGAATTGTAAAAATAAACGACACTTTAGTTGCCGGAGTTAAAATTGCAAGTTCCGATGTAATGAAAAAACTGAAAGGAAAAAAAGACTCTCATGTTAAAATTTCAGTAAAAAGAAAAAATATAAAAGAACTTATTTTATTTGATATTACCCGCGATAAAATTCCACTTGTTAGTGTAGATGTGGCATTTATGGTTAAAAATGATATAGGTTATATAAAAATAAGTAAATTTGCACGTACTACTTCCGAAGAGTTTCGAAAAGCAGTTAACGCCCTTAAAGAAAAGGGTATGAAAAAAGTAATAATTGATTTGCGTGGAAACGGCGGCGGATATTTAGATGCAGCTACCAATATGGCTGATGAATTTTTAAAAAAAGGCGACCTGATTGTTTATACAAAAGGAAGAGCTAAACCTCAGGTTAATACTTTTGCCACATCAAACGGTACTTGCCAAAACGAACAAGTTGTGGTTCTTGTAGATGAGTGGTCGGCTTCGGCAAGCGAAATTTTTGCAGGCGCTATACAGGATAACGATAGAGGTACTATTATTGGCAGGCGTTCATTTGGCAAAGGACTGGTTCAGGAGCCCATATTTTTTCATGATGGTTCATCGCTAAGGTTAACAGTAGCAAGATATTACACTCCCACAGGCAGATGTATTCAACGCCCATATAAAAACGGAGCTTTAAGTTATTACGAAGAAATTGCTTCTCGCTATTATAACGGCGAATTGAATGTAAAAGATAGTGTTAAACTTAACAATTCTTTACAATTTAATACTCCCGGCGGAAAAATAGTTTATGGTGGAGGTGGAATAATGCCTGATATTTTTGTGCCTGCAGATACCACCGATATTACAAATTATTTTACACAAGCAGTAAATCTTGCTCTTGTTTACCGCTTTGCTTTTGATTATACCGACCAAAACAGAAATTTTCTTAAAACATTTTCTACATGGCAAGAGCTTGATAAACACTTAAATAAAATTGATGTTTTAACTTCATTTATCTATTTTGCCGGCAAAAACGGTTTAGCAGCAAATAAAGCAGATATTGAAAAATCGGGTGTATTATTAAAAACTCACCTTAAAGCATACATTATCAGAAATATTTTTAATGATAAAGGTTTTTATCCTGTAGCACTGAGTATTGATACCGTTTTTAAATCGGCAGTAAGTTTTTTTGATAAAAAATAATTAAAAAAATATTAGATTAAATAGTTGAATATCAATATGAATAAAAATTATTTTAAAAATAATGCAACTTTTTTAAAAAAAAATAGTCTATTTAAAAATTTTAATTAATTTTGTGGCAAATTTTAATGTTTAACTTAAAAAAAGTAATTATGAAAAAAATGTACATGTTTTTTGCTTTGGTAATGATGAGCGGATTTATTTTCGCTCAAACAAAGCAAATGACAGTTAGTAATCTGTCATCAACAAAAATTACTAAAGTAATTAATTCTAATCAGGATAGCCAAAAAACTATTATTGA
>PCSS01000327.1:4501-4741 GCA_002771395.1 Bacteroidetes bacterium CG23_combo_of_CG06-09_8_20_14_all_32_9
GCTTTTTTCCCTGCTGCTCAATTATCTGCTCATAATGCTATGGGTAACACTATTCCGGTTGTAAAAGTTTATATTAATGGTGTTGCTGATGTTACATCTACACAGTTAAAATTTTATTCTGACCAGGGAACAACAATGGTTTATAATCAGGCATTTACTCCGGTAGAGGGTTGGAATAGCGTTACATTAACAACTCCTTTACCAATCCCAGCAACCGATTTATACATTGGTTATGAATGC
>PCSS01000004.1 GCA_002771395.1 Bacteroidetes bacterium CG23_combo_of_CG06-09_8_20_14_all_32_9
TGATGATTATATTGTTTATTGCTTCATTGTTATGCAGTAGCAGCAATGGAACAATTTAACAATCTTGTCTTCTCAATCTTATCAATCTTGTTTTCTCAATCTTTTTCAATCTTTGTTTTTATTATTCCACCGATTGTTATTTAATATACAGTGGAATTGAACTTTCGCTGGTAATGCTAAATGATTTATTTATTGAGTACATGGAACGTTTTACATTTTTTGCGCGCCAAACAACCTGATAATTACCCGGGAGCAGAGTATATGTTTGTTTGGTTGCTTCATTATCAAGATTTATTACCCATTCAAGTTTGTTGTCTTTTTCAATGTAAAGACTTCCGTAACCGGCTGCATCCATCATAAAAGTTACCATACCAGGGTCGGGAATACGAACTGTTGTAGTATGGCTTTGAGCGACATCAATATCATTAATTAATAATCTTGGAAGTGTAAGAACTTCAATATCGTAGCTTCCAACAATGTATTTTTCGGTTGAATTTACATTTTGAACATTTATAGTATTCATTTTTCCCTTCTGACGAACAATAAAATTGAGCGCTTTGTACTGTTGATTATTTGCTTTAACAATAAGATAACCTTGCGGAGCATCGGTAGCAACAATGGTATGTTTTCCGGGAGTAAGTTTAATGCTATCAATAAAAACAGGTGGAATTGTGTTGGCTACCATGCTATATGCTGGAAGTTGATCAAGAATAAGAGTATCGGGAACTCCACGATTATTGAGAGTATGAATAAAGTTGTATTTTATTTTACCGCTTTGGCGGTCGTAAAAAGTCATGTTTACGTCAGTTTCAGTAGGATTGCCACTTTTATCCAACAAATTAACCTGCAAACTTGTATTGTTGAGTGCCTGTGAAATTACAATTCTCAAAACTTCCTTAAATTGATTTTCGTTTGTTGCATCAAAATATTGTCCAACACATTCAAAGGTTTTTTTAAAGTTAATATCAAGTCCTACTCCAATAACAAATGGTTTAAGAATTACTCCCTGTTTTTGCAAAGCAAGGGAAACAGCACAGGGGTCGCCATCGCAGGCTTCAATTCCATCGGTAATTAAAATGATAATATTTCTGCTCTTTGTGCTTTTTGGGAAATCAAGAGCGGCGCTTTCGAGTGAGCGGGCAATTGGTGTGGTTCCCTGAGGTTGAAGTTTATTTATTACTCCTTTTATTTTACTAAAATTATTTTTCGAAAATGGTACCTCTAAACGTGTATCATCGCAATGTTGAGGTGGAACCGAATATTGATGACCGTAAACACGTAATGCTACTTCAAGGTCTTCAACGTTTGAAAGGCTGTCGAGCATATTAACAAGCATTTTTTTTGCAATATTTATTTTGCTGTCAGTTTCCCATTTGGAAAGCATGCTTTGAGATGCATCAAAAACAAAAAGTATTCGGGTAAGTGTAATATTCTGATTAGTTTGACTTATTTGTTGGGCAAAAGAAACTTTTGTAAAAAAAATCAAAACTAAAAAGATAATATTTATTCCTGATAGTAGTATATTTAGGAACCTTTGCTGCGTTATTCTGAGTTTGTTTTGAAATATCAGTTTTTTGAGTAAAAAGGAGAGATACTGAAATAAATTCAGCATAATAATTTGTTTTGGTTTAAGATATATCATCTTAATAATCTCCTATTGTTTCGGGAAGTTGAGCAATTGCTTTTTCGAATTGCTCATGGTTTGGTGCGGTTCCGTGCCATTTGTGAGTTCCCATCATAAAATCAACTCCCATTCCCATTTCTGTTTTCATAAGAATAACTATGGGTTTGCCTTTTCCTGTATATGTTTTAGCTGATTGCAAGGTATCTACAACATTCTGCATTTCGTTACCGTTCATTTCCAAAACAAACCACCCAAAACTTTCCCATTTAGAATGTAAATTTCCGAGAGATAGAACTTTATCTGTTGGTCCGTCAATTTGTTTGCCGTTAAAATCAACGGTTGAAATTAAGTTATCAATTCCTTTGGCTACGGCGAACATGGCGGCTTCCCAATTTTGTCCTTCCTGTAATTCTCCATCTCCGTGCAGACTGTAAACCAGATGGTTGTCAGTATTCATTTTTTTTGATAAAGCGGCACCGCAGGCAACCGACAATCCTTGCCCAAGCGAGCCGCTTGCAATGCGTATTCCGGGTAGATGTTCGGCAGTTGCAGGATGACCCTGAAGTCGTGTGTTAAGTTTACGGAATGTAGTTAATTCGCTTATCGGAAAATATCCGCGATGGGCTAAAACACTATACCAGGCAGGTGAAATATGCCCGTTCGACAAAAAAAATATGTCTTCGTTTATGCCATCCATTTTAAAATTTGCAGGATTATTTTCCATGATTTCAAAATACAGGGCTGTAAGAAAATCGGCACAACCAAGTGAGCCTCCCGGGTGACCCGATTGAATACCATAAACCATTCTTATAATATCGCGGCGAACCTGTGCTGCAATTGATTTTAATGTAGAAATATCTGTCATAATTTTAATTTGCGTAAAATTAATTCGGCTGTAAAAGTAGTTAAATACAGTTTAAAATTCATAACTATTTTTGAAAAAATCATTTTGTCATTCGCTTCGCTGTCATTCGTTTCGCTGTCATTACGCTTGTAATACTACTGAATGACCATTGTATGACCACTGAATGACTATTGTATGACCATTGTATGACTATTGAATGACTATGAATGACCATTGTATAACTGCGGACTCATAAATCCAACAAATAAAGTTTATTATTTTATAATGTTGTTTTTTTTTCTTTATTTCGGGTAAAATATCAGGATGTTTAAATTGTAAAATATTTAATTATGACAGTTATAGTTAAAGGAAGCGGATTAACCATCGAAGATGTTGTAAAAGTTGCCCGCTATGGCGAAAAAGTAGAATTAGCTCCTCAATCTCTCGAAAAAATTAAAAAATGTCGTGCTATGCTTGATAGAAAAATTGAATCTCACGAAATAATGTATGGTATTAATACCGGTATTGGCGAGTTTTCTGAAGTTGTGCTGAATGACAATCAGGTAAAAGAATTTCAAAAATATTTGATTTACAATCATGCTGCTGGAATTGGCGAAGCCATGCCTCTTGAGCATGTGCGAGCAGCTATGTTAGGTCGCATAAATGTTCATGCACACGGAAATTCGGGGTGCCGCCCCGAAATAACTCAAACTTTGGTAGAAATGCTGAATAAAGGCGTAACTCCTTTTGTTTGCAAAAAAGGCTCGGTTGGCGCTTGCGGCGATTTAGCTCCAATGTCGCAAATCGCACTTTTAATGATGGGAGAGGGAAACGCTTATTATAATGGTGAATTTCTTACAGGAAAAGAATCTTTGAATAATGCAGGCATTCCGGTTCCGGGACTTAAAGCCCGCGATGGACTTGCAATAATTAACGGTGCAAATTTTATGACAGCTATGAGTGCAATTTACCTGTATGATGTTAATAATTGGCTTAAACAGGCAGAAATTGCTTGTACAATGTCGCTTGAGGCTTTAAAAGCTAACTTTGGTCCGTATAATCATAAAATTCACGAAATACGCGGATTTAAAGGTGCAATGCGAAGTGCATCATCTATCCGCAAAGTGGCAACCGGTGGTGATTTGTTAGAAAACCGTATTAAAGTAAAAGTTCAGGATGCTTATAGTATGCGTTCAACCCCACAGGTTATTGGTGCAGCACACGATGCAGTCGCCTGGGCTCGCTCGCAGGTAGAAATTGAACTTAATGGCGTAGGCGATAATCCTATTTTCTTTCCCAATGAAAACATACAACTTTCAGGAGCAAACTTCCAGGGAACACCTGTTTCGCTTCCTATGGATATGATTGGCATTGCCGTAACAATGGTTAGTGTGCTTTCCGAAAGGAGATTAAATCGTTTGAATAATCCTGCTTTAAGCATAGGTTTACCGCCATTTTTAACTAAAGGAGCAGGAATGTTTTCGGGAATGATGCTGAGTCAATATACTGCTGATATGCAAATTGTTGAGCAACGTATTTTATCAGCGCCTGCTTCCATACAATCCATTCCTGCCGCTGCCGACCAGGAAGATTTTGTTTCGATGGGAATGAATACTGCTATTAAAAATATCCAGATTTTAGATAATGCTTACGGTGTGTTGGGAATAGAATTTATGGCAGCCGCACAGGCTTTGGATTTACGCGAAAAATTTGAAGAAAAATACAAATTCGGTAAAGGAACACAAGTCGCTAAAGATGTAATAAGAAAACATATAACTTATCTGGATATTGACCGCCCGCTATACCCCGACCACAATAAAATGAAAGAACTTGTAATGAGTTGCAAAATTCTTACAGAAGTTGAGAAAGCTGTTGGGAGCCTTGAATAAATGAATTACCTGATAGGATTTAGGATTTGTTATGGTCTATAAATCCATTTATAAAATCAATAAATATGTTTTTTTTCGTGCATT
>PCSS01000073.1:0-154 GCA_002771395.1 Bacteroidetes bacterium CG23_combo_of_CG06-09_8_20_14_all_32_9
TTAACTGATATTAACCGAATTATTGTTTAAATACTCTTTGGGCTGAGTAGTTACAAATAAACAAGTCCATATTAGAGTTGTCTATAAACTTTATAATTCGTTCCTGTTTAAAATTTATGATTTACTTTTGCATCGGAATTCAGCATTTGTTTCC
>PCSS01000073.1:213-4394 GCA_002771395.1 Bacteroidetes bacterium CG23_combo_of_CG06-09_8_20_14_all_32_9
GATAGTTTAAAAAAAAGAGCGAACAATATATAAATAGCAATTATCTAACGGTGTGAACCCCGTGAGATAGTTTAAAAAAAAAGAGCGAACAATATATAAATAGCAATTATCTAACGGGGTAAATCAACGGTATTAGCGGGAAACAGGAAAACGGTTTTTTTTACATGCAGATTTTAGGTGTTAATATCATTTTTGTTCGGACACCACTCAAATCTTAAAGTTGCTTTCGCATTAATCATCTATTTCCTTATTACCGCTCCCAATTCCTTTTCAAAAGCATCCGAAAGTATTTGCATAATCTGGTCAATCTGGAAATCGGTAAGGGTTTTGGTTTCGTCCTGCAAATAAAAACTTAAGGCATAAGATTTTTTACCTTCGGGAATTTTATCGCCCTCGTAAACATCAAATAAATTAATGTTTTGTAAAAATTTCTTTTCTTTTTTCTTTGCAATTTCTACAATTTTTGAATATGTAATTTCTTTATCAAGAAGTAAGGCAAGGTCGCGGCGTACTTTGGGAAATGGCGACAATTCATAAAACTTTGTTTGCTGATTTTTTAATATTGGCAGCATATTATCCCACAAAAACTCGGCAAAGTAAACAGGTTGTTTAAGAGCAAATTCCTTTAAAATATTATTATTCAATAATCCAAACGAAACCAATTCCTTACTATTATAAAAATACATTTGCCCTTCTGTAAAAATAGAACTATCGGGCTTATAAACAACTAACTGTAAAAGTGGGCATCCGAGTCTTTTTAAAATATTTTCAACATAACTTTTTAAATAAAAATAACTTACCGGAGATGTTTGGGAAGTCCAACTTTCCTTATTTTTATTTCCCGTAACAAATAGCGCTAAACGTATATCTTCGGAATAAGCATTATCTTTTTTTTCCGCTTTTAACTCAGGGTAATAAACATAGCAATTACCAAATTCAAACATTTTTAAATCATGTAGCTTTCGGTTAATGTTATATGAAATTGATTCTAAACCGCTATACAACAAGGTCTGCCTCATAACTCCCAAATCGGCGCTTATAGGGTTTAAAATTTTAACCAAATTCTTTTTATGCCAAAGATTATTGCTTTCGTAATAAGAAGATTTTGTAAGCGAATTAGTTATTATTTCAAAAAAACCGTTTGAAGCCAAATAATCCGAAATAATATTATTGATTTTTTCTTTATCGGGTTTTTGCGAATAACTAATATTTGACCTTACTTTATCGGAAACTTCTATATTATTGTATCCGTAAATTCTAAGAATTTCTTCAATAACATCAGCTTCCCGCAACACATCTATCTTATAAGTGGGAATTTCTAAAAGTAAACTTTTTTCTTTTATGGCAATTATGTGTATTTCAAGAGAGCGAATTATTTCCTTTATTGTTTCCTTTGACAAGTGTTTGCCAATAAGTTCATCAACATTTGCAAAGTTAAGTTCAACTGTATTCTCTTTAACAGGATTAGGATAAATATCAACGACTTCTGAAGAAATATTTCCACCGGCAATTTCTGTAATCAGCAATGCTGCACGTTTTAAGGCATAAACTGTAATATTTGGGTCGGCGCCTCTTTCAAACCGGAACGACGAATCGGTTGACAAACCATGACTTCGCGATGTTTTTCTTACAAATAAAGGATTAAAATTAGCACTTTCAATAAAAATTCTTTGAGTTTTTTGAGTAACTCTACTGTTTATTCCGCCAAAAACTCCTGCCATGCACATTCCTTCTTCGGCATTGCAAATCATCAAATCATCGGCTGATAGCGAACGTTCAACACCATCAAGAGTAATAAATTTTGTTCCTTCTTTTAATGTCTTAACAACAATTTTATTACCTTTAATACAATCGGCGTCAAAAGCATGAAGCGGCTGACCTGTTTCAAAAAGAACATAATTTGTAATGTCCACAACATTATTTACCGGTCGCACACCTATTGAACGAAGCCTGTCCTGCAACCAAACAGGTGATTCTTTAACAATTAAATTACTTATTGTTACACCGGAATATCTTATACAGGCATTATTATTTTCAACTTCAACATTTATTTGAAGATTGGTGTTTTGGACAACGAACTTTTCTACCGAAGGTTTTTCGAGAACTACCGGTTTATGGTGTTGAAGATAAGCGGCTAAATCGCGTGCAACTCCGTAATGCGAAGCCGCATCAATACGGTTAGGAGTTAAATCTATTTCGAAAATATAATCATCTTTTATTTTGAAAAACTCACGCAACGGTGTTCCCTGAACCGCATCTTCGCTTAAAATCATTATTCCGTAATGCAAATTACTTAAACCAATTTCATCTTCGGCACAAATCATTCCCTCCGATTCAATTCCGCGAATTTTAATTTTTTTAATTTCAAATTTATCATCATTTTTATAAAGAGTTGTACCAATTGTTGCCACTACAACTTTTTGATTTACAGCCACGTTTGAAGCCCCACAAACAATATTTAGCAATATGCCATTTCCAATATCAACTTTTGTAACACTAAGTTTATTGGCACCAGGATGTTTATAACATTCCAAAATTTTACCGACAACTAATCCTTTTAAACCGCCTTTTATAACCTCAAACTTTTCTATTGTCTCTACTTCAAGCCCAATATTAGTAAGAATTTCAGCGATTTTAACCGGAGCATAATCAGTATTTATATATTCTCTAAGCCAATTATATGAAATTTTCATGTCAAATTTACTTTTCTAATAGTACAAAGATAAAAAAAGAAAAAGCATTTTTCATAAAGCAGTTTACCGGTTAATCTGTATTATGCGTTGAATAATGGTTTTATAGTTAAATAACAATAAAACAATGAAACAGATGAAATTGTTCACCCCGTGAGATAGTTTAAAAAAAGAGTGAACTATATAAAGAATAATTATCTAACGGGGTAAATTATTTTCAGTAATTTTGAAAGATGCCAAATTTATTGTATTTTTATCGTTCAAAAAAACTAATAGCCATGGGAACAAAGTTAAGATACAGTTTATTTATTTTCGCAGTTTTATTTTATATAAATAGTGAAGCACAAAACAATGTGGGGATAGGTACTACCACTCCCGATGCAAATTCAATTCTTGAACTTTCGGCAACACAAACCGGTTTGCTTGTTTTTGATACTACCCTCGGGCAGTTCTGGTTTTGGGATGGCACACAATGGGCAGTGGTTGGTTCGGGAAGTGGAAATGCATGGAATTTGCCGGGAAATGCCGGAATTATTAATCCTGCCAGCCCTGCTATTTATGGAACTTCAACCATTGGGATTTCAGAAAACTGGCTCGGAACAACAGATGCTAATGATTTTGTTATTGGTACAAATAATATTGAAAGAATGAGAGTGAAACAAACTACCGGAAATATTGGCTTTGGAACTGCATCACCAGGATATCCTTTGCATGGACTTGGCAGTAATAACATTTGTGTTGCTGTTATTTCTAATTCAAATGCTGCAGGAATTGGTCTGACAGGACAAAATATTGCTGCTTCAGGCACCGGTTCCGGAAATGGTGTATTTGGCGCAACTGTACAATCCAATGGATTTGGCCTTTATGGAGCAAATCTGAACACAAATGGCACAGGTATTCTTGGAATAGGAAATAATGTTACAACTTATACTTTGGTTTCCGGTGGTTCAGGCGGTGCATTTTTTGCCGCACTAACAGGTATCTATGGATATGCCGCAAACAATACAGGCTATGGTGTGTATGGTAAAGCGGTTAATGCTGCTTCGGCTTATGGGGTGGTAGGCATTGCAAATAATGTGACTGGTGCCGGACCAACCTCCGGAGCAGGAGGAGCATTTTCTGCATACAACTATGGTTTATCGGGAGTGCAAACTAATAATCTCGCAGGAATACAAACCGCAGCAGGTTATTTTGTAGCGGACCCGACAGCGCCTTCCACCACACTTGTTGAAGCATGGTCGGCCGGTGGAACACATTATAAAATATGGCAAAATCCTCTTGGGGCAGTTTCTTCGTCTATTCCCGATTTTAACGGTAACCCGGTAACGCTTCACGCAATTGAAACACCTGAATTTTATTTTCAGGATTACGGACAGGGAAAATTGGTGAATGGCAAAGCGCATATTGACATTGACCCGATTCTTGCAAAAAATATTATTATTAACGAAAAACATCCTTTGCGCGTTTTTATTCAATTAGAAGATAATGAAA
>PCSS01000084.1 GCA_002771395.1 Bacteroidetes bacterium CG23_combo_of_CG06-09_8_20_14_all_32_9
AGACCAAATTATCTGAAATAGATAAATTACTTGCAGATAAGGCGGCAAAAGATAAAGCCGATGCCGAAGCTGCATTAACAGCCAAAGAAGAATCATATAAAGTATTTATTGCTAAAGCAGACCAGGACTTTACAGGTAAGAGATATGAATCAGCAAAAACAAATTATCAGAAAGCCTTAAACTTAAAGCCCGATGAAACTTATCCGAAAAGTAAACTTGCAGAAATTGATAATCTTTTAACACTAAACACAAAGAAGGAACAGGAACAAAAGGTTAAGTATAAGGCTTATCAGGAAGCTATTTCAAAAGCTGATGATTTCTTTAGAAAAAAAGAATATCCTTCTGCCATTGCAAGTTATAAAATTGCATCTGCATATAATCCCGGTGAAAATTATCCGAAACAAAAAATATTTGAATGTCAGAATTTAATAAAAGAGCAGAATCAAAGCGAACAGGAACGTTTAGAGGCGGAGAAACAAAAGCAAATAGAAGCAGCAAAAAGCAGCAATAAAAAACTTGAAGAAATTGATTATACAAATAAAGTCGTTGTTGAAAAATTCCTTTCGGAATTAGCAAAAAAATATCCCGAAGGAATTACTGAAGAATTTTACGAAGATGAAACTAAAAAAATAAAACGAGTGATTGTTAAACATGAAAGTATTGCAAACGAATATCGTGAAGTAATTCACAATTGGGGAGGTATTTATTATTTTAGAAACGGACAGTCAATTTCCAAGTCATTTTTTAATACTGAAACTAAGAAATAATGTTCACCATGGATAGTTTGCGGCGAATATTTCATTTTATTTTCTTAATTATTTTTTTTGCTTGTCAAACAAATTCTGATATATCAAAGCAATCTTTTTTAATAAGCGCATCGCAAAAAACAAAACTACATTATGCCAAACATTTTGAAATTTTTAAATCCGATTCATGCTATACTGTTAAGGTATTTAATCCTTGGCAGTTTGCAAAAAACAAATCATATATTTATAATTTTACAATTTTAAAACCAACGAATTTTAATGCTATTTCCATTCCTGTTCACCGCATTATTTGCCTTTCTACTTCACACATCGGATTTGTTGCTGCTTTAAATCAACAGCAGGCTATTGTTGGTGTTTCCGGTTCTCAATTTATCAACGATAGTCATATTTGTGAATTAATTAAAGAAAGAAAAATTGCTGATGTCGGTTATGAGCAAAGTCTTAATTATGAACTTATTTTATCTTTGAAACCTGACGTCATTATTGCTTATGGGGTAGAAAGCCGGAATATTGGTTATATTACTAAACTTGAAGAACTTGGATTGCCTGTAATATTTGTAGCCGAATATCTTGAAGAAACACCATTAGCAAAAGCCGAATGGCTTAAATTTTTTGGAATAATTTTTAATCTTGAAGAAAAATCAGATTCAATTTTTTCTGTAATTAATTCAGAATATAATAGTATAAGGCAAAGTGCATGGCAATTTCCCGAAAAACCTACCGTTTTTGCAGGTTTGCCATGGAAAGATTCATGGTACATCGCCGGTGGAATGAGTAACCTTGCTTGTTTAATAAAAGATGCAGGAGCTTCTTATGTTTGGAACAATGATACATCCAAAGAAAGTTTCCCTTTAAATTTAGAAATGGTATTTAATAAAGCAGGAAATGCCGATTTTTGGATAAATTCAGGTTCCGCTAATTCGTTAAAAGAAATTTCTTCAACCGATTCAAGACTAACGCTTTTTAAAGCATTTCAATTTAAAAAAATTTATAATAACAATTCAAAATGCAATTTGTCGGGCGGAAATGATTACTGGGAATCGGGTATAGTTAATCCGCAAATTATTTTAAAAGATATTGTGAAAATATTTCATCCGCAAGCTTTCCCAAATTATAAAATTTATTATTACAAAAAACTTGAATAATGATTATTATGTATAAAAATCAAAAATATAATAAAATTATTTTATTTGTTGCCACAATAATTATTGTTTTAACTCTTGCTGTTTTAGATTTATTTAATGGTGCGGTTAAAATTAATTTATCTGAAGCAATTAATTTATTATCAAATAGTCATTTAGAAAACGATTATTTATCTACTATTTTTTTTGATATTCGTTTACCTCGTATTTTAACTGCAATATCGGCTGGTTTAGCATTATCGGTCAGTGGTTTGTTAATGCAGACTTTATTTCGTAATCCGCTTGCCGGACCTTATGTTCTTGGTGTCAGTTCAGGAGCAGGTTTAGGTGTCGCTTTTACAGTTTTGGGTTTTTCGGCTTTCGGACTAAATTATATTGAGTTAATGGGTAGCGGAGGAACAATTTTAGCCGCTTGTCTTGGTTCCGGATTTTTTATGATATTAATTTTTGCGATTTCGTTAAAAGTTAGAGACGTAATGACTTTACTTGTTTCGGGAATGTTACTCGGAGCTGCTGCAAGTGCCGTAATTAATGTTTTTCAATTTACAAGTTCAGAGCAATCGCTTAAACTATTTGTTATTTGGACAATGGGCAGTCTTGGCAGTACAACATGGCAGCAATGGGAATTAATGACTATTGTTATTTCTGCCGGAATAATTATTTCAATATTTATAGCGTATCCTTTAAATGTTTGGTTATTAGGAGATGAAAACGCAAGAGCTTCAGGAGTAAATATTATTAAAATTCAAAATCTTTTATTTATTTCAACCACACTTTTAGCAGGTAGCGTTACAGCTTTTTGCGGACCACTTGCTTTTATAGGTATTGCTGCACCTCATATTGCACGAATTATTTCAAAAACTTCCGACCATCGTTTTCTAATTCCATTCAGCGCATTAGTGGGCATTGTTATGTTGCTTACAGCCGATATACTAACTCAATTACCGGGTTCAGAATTTTTGTTGCCAATAAATTCAACTACTTCATTACTTGGTATTCCAATAGTTTTATGGATTGTTTTGAAAGGTAAAAAAATGTGGTTATGACAAACGAAATCAAAACTACCATATCAGTTGATGAACTTATTACAGGTTACCGTGTGAACGGTGGGTTTAAAGCAATACCATCATTTCCATTAAACATAACAGCCAAATCAAGCGAATTAATTGCATTAATAGGTGCTAATGGTTCAGGAAAAACAACTTTACTAAGAACTATTGCAGGACTTCATCCTGTTAAAAGCGGAAATATAAATATTTGCGGATTATCGCCGTTAAAAGCTAACAGGTTAGAGTTTGCTAAATGTTTATCAATTGCTACAACTGAACTTTTAAAAATTGCTTATACTTCTGTTACAGAATTTGTTTTACTTGGCAGATACCCTTATTCCAACTTTTTTGGAAAAGTAAATGCCAAAGATTTAGAAATTGTAAATATGGCTATTGAAGAAACAGGAATTTCTTTCAAAAAAAATGAGCAAATGAACCACCTTAGCGATGGAGAACGTCAGCGGGCAGTTATTGCGCGAACACTTGCACAAGATACACAAGTAATTCTTTTTGATGAACCTACGGCTTTTCTCGATATCCGTAATAAATTTGAAATTCTTAATTTGCTTAAAACGTTAACATCCAAATTCGGAAAAACAATAATTTTCTCAACTCACGACCTTACTGCTGCTTTGCATCTTGCTGATAAAATTTGGATGATTACTTCTGATTGCCTTATTTGTAAAATACCCGAACAATTAATTTTTGATGGAGATTTAGCACAGGAATTTAATTCAGACTATTTGCAAATTGATAAAAGTTCGGGAAATTTTAATTTTATTTATAAATTTTATTTACATATAGGGCTTTCAGGCGGCGATGGGGCATTATATAACATGACTGCAAATGCGCTTAAACGAATCGGTTTTGAAGTAACAAGTAACAAAAACACTACTTCAAACGTTATAATAGAACTTAAAAATAATTCTTATATTTGGAAATTAATTCAGGAAAATGAAATATTTGTTTTTAATTATTTGGAAGATTTAATTTTACATTTAAAAATTATTAAACAAAAAACTTAATGTTATGTTAAAAAAAATTGCTTCTTATACTTTGGTAGCAATGGTAATTATATTTACCATTCTTGGACTTTTAGCAATATGGGATATTATTGCAATAGAAGATGTTATGCGCAAAATCCTATTATCTTTATTTGTGATTTTTGTGGCTTCTGTGGTTGTTCTGTTTATTTTCGCGGTGGTTATTCACGAAAACAAACACCCCAAACAACCCTGATTTTTTAAGTCTCAAATTTCAAATTCCAAGGGGATTTGTATCGCGGGTCTTGGGGCTTGAAAATTGAAACTTGGTTCTTAAAACTTGGGGATTTGGGGCTTTTAAAGAATATAATAATTTACTACGTAGGATATTCACCCCGTTAGATATGCTT
>PCSS01000278.1 GCA_002771395.1 Bacteroidetes bacterium CG23_combo_of_CG06-09_8_20_14_all_32_9
AAAATTCCCGCTTTGCGGGATTTAACGAGGTAAATAAAAAAGCAAAATTTTAACCATTCACAGTATAAACAAAAAGGCATCTTTAAAACTCTACAAATGTAATTATTATTTTTTCCCTTTTCTTTTTCCGTATTTTACTTCGGTATCTTTTGCAAAATAAGAACTGCCAGGAGTTTTTTCTTCGAGGTGCACAATACGCGTTTCATGGTTTTTTACTATGCGATTATTTAATTCGGCATATTTATTAAAACTTTCGTCCAATGTCATATAACTAAGCCGCATTTCTCCAAGAGCATAATTAGTTTTTGCCTGCTGTTTCTGCAGCTGCTGAACATCTCCGCGTAATTTTTTTACTTCGTTTAGAAGTTTATTCATTGTTAAACCGAGGTAAATAAGTGTATCAGTTAACTTATTTTCATCATCTTTATTCATGTTACAAATATAAAAATATTTTTTTGTTTTATGTTGATTTTTTGTCTGTATTGTAGCAAATATCTCTATTGGGTGCAATACAGAGTTCTGTATTTGGGTAAATATTGTCCGCACGAAAACGCTAAAAATCTTATCTGATAAGGATTATAGAGATTTTTATCTCACGAATGTTTGAGTGAAATTTTCAAAAGTATTATTTTAAATAAATAAATCATTGAAAAACAATCAAATAAGAATTTCTTTACTTTAAACATTTGTTATTTATTTTTTTGTTTTTAGACATATTTACAAAAAATTGTAACTGATATTCAGCAACTTAAAAACATTTTTAAAAAATTATGACGTTTCCATTCAGACACTATAGGTGTAGGGAAATAGAGGTATAAGGGAATCCGCCGCGATGGAAAAAGAATATTTTATGAAAAAGGCAAATAAAAATACTATTGCTCAAAAAGATTCCAAAAATTTTAACCATATACCTTTATAACCTATACCTTACCTAAATAGTAAATAAATGTTAATATTTAATATTAATGATAGTATTTATTATAATTAAAATTATTAATTTTGGTGCAATTAAAAATTTAATAAAACAAATATGAATTTTGTAATATCGAGTTCAGAGCTATATGCTCATTTGCAGTCAATTAAGCCAGTAATAAGTTCTAAAAACTCTTTACCTATTCTTGACAACTTTTTATTTCAGATAGAAGAAAAAAATCTGCATGTAACCGCTTCCGATTTGGAATCAACGCTGATTACCAATATTGAACTTTCAAATGTTGAAGGCGATGGAATTATTGCTATTGAAGCAAAACGGTTGCTTGATATTTTAAAAGAGTTTTCGGAGCAACCACTTACTTTTAATATTAATACAAAAACCTTTAGCGTAGATGTTTTATCGCAAAACGGAAAATTTTCGTTTATAGGTCAGGATGGTAACGATTTTCCGAAATTGCCAACCATTAAAGCAGGAAAAGGCACGGAACTTAATGTTAAAGCAGACTTACTATTAAATGGCATCAACAAAACTATATTTGCCACTGCCGACGATGAACTTCGTCCT
Organism: Bacteroidetes bacterium CG23_combo_of_CG06-09_8_20_14_all_32_9; assembly: GCA_002771395.1. Lineage (GTDB taxonomy): Bacteria > Bacteroidota > Bacteroidia > Bacteroidales > GWA2-32-17 > GWA2-32-17. The sequence continues at coordinate 1,499 of PCSS01000278.1, forward strand.
GTAATGAATGGTATTTTTATTGAAATATCTGCCAAAGAGATTCGTTTAGTAGCTTCCGATGCCCATAAATTAGTACGTTTTAAAAGATTCGACATCCAAACAGATGTTACATCTTCTTTTATTCTTCCCAAAAAACCTGCTTCACTGCTTAAAAATTTGCTTATAAAAGGAGCAAATAACATATTAATTCAATTTGATGATAAAAACGCTTTTTTTTCGCTTGCATCCAATAAATTAATCTGCAGGCTTACAGAAGGAAATTATCCTGCATATAATTCCGTTATTCCTGTTAATAACCCGAATAAACTTACTGTTGACAGAGTAGAACTTATTAACAGCCTTAAACGTGTTAGTGTTTTTTCTAATCAGGCTACTAATCTTGTACGTTTGCAAATAACAGGTAATCAGCTTACAATTTCTGCACAGGATATTGATTTTTCTATTTCTGCCGTCGAAAGAATTCCATGCAGTTTCGATGGAGAAGCAATGGAAATTGGCTTTAAATCTATATTTCTTATGGAAATATTGTTAAATATCTCGTCAACAGATGTACGTTTTGAATTATCGGACCCAAGCCGCGCCGGAATAATTCTGCCTTCCGAAATTGATAATAAAGACGAAGAAGTTTTAATGCTTCTTATGCCTATGATGTTGAACGAAAATATTTAACACAATTAATAAACATTGTGAAAAGGGAAACATAAAAGTTTCCTTTTTTTAATCAAATAAATATATGACGTTACGAATCTTTGTTTCTTTGATAAGTTTATTTATCACATTAACATGCTTATCGCAATCGAATCCTGGTGTTGAAGCAGATTTACAAAAACAAGCCGAAAAAGACTGGCAAAACGAAAATTATAAGTTGGCAGCAGCTTCTTACGAAAAACTTGTTGCTATTAATAAAGATAATGTTGAATACGAATATCGTTTCGGTGTTTCAAACTTTATGGCAGGATTCGATACGGATAAATCTTTACAGGCATTAGAGCCGCTAATCGGAAATAATAGCTCAGCAATTGATGTAATGTATTGGATTGCACAAGTATATATGTATAAGTATGAATTTGCCGATGCTATTGATATGTTTAATACTTTTATAACTTCAGTTGGTGCTACCAAGACACAAATTGCAGAATCAAAGCGATTTATAGAAATGTGCCAATCGGCAATTATTCTAATGGATAAACCTGTTAATGTTTCTTTTGAAAATTTAGGACCAAATATTAATTCCACTTCAAATGATTTTAATCCTTATGTTCCACAAAACGAAAAATTTATAATTTTTACATCTGATAAAAAATTTGATCAAATCTCAAAAATGTTCGACCAGAATATTTACATCAGTTATCCTGAAAAAAATGGTTGGAGTTTTGCAAAACCTTTGATATATATTAATACCGAAGATAATGAAAAAAGTGTCGGTTTAAGTAACGATGGGAAGAAACTTTTTGTTTGCGGAAATTTCTCTAAGGCGTATAGTGAAGTAGATATGGCTTTGTGCAAAAGTAAACTTTTTAAGTTTGAAACAGTTAACGATTGGTTTAATCCACTGGCAAGTAAATTTACCACCGGAGCATGTATTTCATCAGATAATAACACCGTTTATTTGTCGCAAATTCGCGATGATAGCTATGGTATGGGTGATATTTATGTATATCATAAACTTCCAAACGGTACATGGGGACCATCAAAAAATTTAGGTGATGTAATTAATACACCTTACGATGAAAGTTGCCCATCTGTTTCACCCGATGGAAAAACGCTTTACTTTGCAAGCAAAGGACACAATAGTATGGGCGGTTACGACCTTTTTGTATCTTTTTTAAACGAAATTACCGGCGAATGGACAAAACCGCTTAATCTTGGCCATCCCATTAATACTCCCGGAGATGATGTTACTATTTCATTTTCAGGAAACCATCGTTACGGCTATGTTTCATCTATCAGAAAAGAAGGTTTGGGAGGATTAGATGTATATAAAGTTATTTTTAATGATGTTGATGAACCTATAACAGTTGTTAAGGGAAAAATTACACTTACAGATGAAACAGGAACTCACGATTGGAAATCTGATAATCAAATGTTAGATATTTCTGTTTATGACGCAAAACAAAACCTCTTTGGCAAATATATTTATAATAATAACTTAGGTCGCTTTATAGCAGCTTTGCCCTCTGGTGAATTCAAATTAATGATACAAGCAAATGGTTATCAAGATTATTCCGAATCAATTTCTATAATGGAACGTAATTTGTACCAGCCCGAAATTGAAAAAATATTTTCACTTTCTCCCAAAAAATAAGTATTATTGCTAAAGTAAAATTTAAATAATGAACCGAATTATTTGTTTAATATCATTATTGTTCTTTTTTATAATATTAAGTTTTTCGTCTTATGCACAATATGATTTAACTGATGCCGATGCAAATTTTGAAGATGGTAATTATGAAGTTGCACTTAAACAATATCTTAGAGCATATAAGAAATTAAAAACAGATGTAAAAATTAATTATCGTATAGGTTATTGTTATTTGAATACTAATTACGATAAAGCTAAAGCTTTGCCATATCTTACATTTGTTGATAGTTTAAAAAATACAAGTTTTGAATCGTTGCAATTCGATTTGGCTCAGGCGTATTTTCACCGCCACGATTTTGAAAAAGCCATTATACTCGCAAAAAAATATTTAAGCTCAAAACCTCGTAAACCCGACGAACTTGCTGCTTTAGATAGGTTTATGGAAATGTGTAACAACGCTAAATCGTTAATTGCCAAACCGCTAAACGTTACTTTTGTGAATTTGGGCAAAAATATAAACTCACCACAAGACGATTTTATACCCTTTATAACCGAAGACGAAACCTTTATGGTTTTTTCATCTGCACGAAAATATAATACTGATTACCAACAGTTTAT
>PCSS01000002.1:0-147 GCA_002771395.1 Bacteroidetes bacterium CG23_combo_of_CG06-09_8_20_14_all_32_9
CCTGAAATTAAAATGAATTTATACTAACCTTAAAGATTTTTTTACTTTTTCTTTAAGTAATGCTATTTGAAGCACATCCATTACCGTTTTAACGTAATGAAATGTAAGTCCTTTTAAATATATTTTATTAATTTGTTCAATGTCTTT
>PCSS01000002.1:162-4157 GCA_002771395.1 Bacteroidetes bacterium CG23_combo_of_CG06-09_8_20_14_all_32_9
AAGAATAATTTCTTCAATGCCGGCTCTTTTTGCTGCTAAAATTTTTTCTTTAATACCGCCTACCGGAAGCACTTTACCTCTTAATGTTATTTCACCGGTAAGTGCAATATTCTTTCTCACTTTTCTTTGTGTTAGGGCTGATGCCAGAGATGTTGCCATTGTAATACCTGCCGATGGTCCATCTTTTGGAATAGCGCCTTCGGGTACATGAACGTGGATGTTCCATTTTTTGAAAACATCGTAATTTATTTTTAAGACTTCGGCATGCGATTTAATATATTCCAGCGCAATAATGGCGGATTCTTTCATAACATCACCTAAATTTCCGGTAAGTGTAAGGGTTCCTTTTCCTTTGCTAAGACTTGTTTCTACAAATAATATTTCACCGCCGGTAGCTGTCCATGCCAGACCTGTAACAACACCTGCAACTTCATTTCCTTCGTATTTGTCTTTTGAAATTTCGGGTGGTCCTAATATTTTGCGTATAAATTCTACCGAAAGTTCTGTATTATATTTTTCTTTAAATACAATTTGTTTAGCAATATATCTTATAATTTTTGCAATTTTTTTATCAAGATTACGAACCCCCGATTCGCGAGTGTAATCTTCAATAATTAATTCAATTATATTTTTAGGAAAACTAATCTGAGTTGATTTTACACCATGAACTTCCAATTGTTTTGGTATAAGATGACGAAGTGCAATTTCTATTTTTTCTTCAACAATATAACCGTTTACTTCAATCATTTCCATTCGGTCGCGAAGGGCAGGGTTTATGGTAATTGTTTGATTTCCCGTTGCAATAAAAAGAACTTTTGAAAGATCGAAATCAGTTTCGAGAAAATTGTCGTGAAAGGCGTTGTTTTGCTCAGGGTCAAGAACTTCGAGCAGTGCTGCAGCAGGGTCGCCACGGAAATCAGTTCCAACTTTATCAATTTCATCTAACACAAAAACAGGGTTAGATGTTTTTACTCTTTTTAGTCCCTGAATTATTCGTCCGGGCATAGCACCTATGTATGTTTTACGATGTCCGCGAATTTCCGATTCATCGTGTAAACCTCCAAGCGACATGTGTACATACTTGCGATCTAACGCACGGGCTACCGATTTTCCAAGGGATGTTTTTCCAACTCCCGGAGGTCCATAAAGGCAAAGAATCGGAGATTTCATATTCCCTTTAAGTTTTAAAACTGCAAGGTGTTCTAAAATTCTGTCTTTAACTTTTTCGAGACCAAAATGGTCTTTATCAAGAATTTTTTGTGCATGTTTAAGGTCGAAATTATCTTTGGAATATTCGTTCCACGGCAGATCAATCAAAAGCTGCAAGTAATTAATTTGCGTAGAGTATTCGGCTGCCAAGGGGTTCATACGTTTAAACTTTTCCAGTTCTTTGTTAAATACTTCAGCCGTTTCTTTACTCCATTTTTTACCGGTAGTTTTTTTTCGCATATCTTCAACTTCCAGTTCAAAAGGGTTTCCGCCAAGTTCATCCTGAATTGTTTTCATCTGCTGATGAAGAAAATACTCTTTTTGTTGCTTGTCAATGTCGGTTTTTACTTTTGACTGAATATCGTTTTTAAGTTCAAGCATCTGCACTTCACGTGTAAGTATCTCCAAAACCTGCATCCCGCGATTTTTAAGGTCGCTTATTTCTAAAAGTTTTTGTTTTTCGGCAAGTTTAAAATCGCTGTTTGAACAGATAAAATTGATTAGAAAATATGCGTTTTCAATGTTACGAATTGCAAATGATGCTTCGTTAGGTATGTTATTTGAAATCTTTACGATTTTGAGTGTAAGGTCTTTAAGTGATGAAACGATGGCATTATATTCTTTATCGTCTTTTTTGGGGTGAGTTTCGGAAATATTTTTAACACGAGCTGTAATGTATGGCTCGGACGAAATTATTTCTTCTATCTCAAAACGCCCGTGTCCCTGAATAATTATTGTAGTTGATTCATCGGGCATTTCAAGAATTTTAATAATTTGTGCATGAGTTCCGATTTTATATAAATCCTTAAATGATGGGTCGTCAATATGCGAATCTATTTGTGCAACGATTCCTAAAAATTGATTTTTTTTATTTGCCTGGCGAATTAGTTTCAGCGATTTATCTCTTCCAATAGTAATTGGTATTATAACTCCAGGAAATAAAACAGTATTTCGCAACGGCAAAATAGGCAGGTTTTCGGTTTCGCCTTCTTTGTCCTTTATTTTAATATCATCATCGGTAATAACTGGGAAAAAATCAGGGTCCTCGGGCGAATCAGAGGCAACATTATTTAATATTTCTATTTTGTATTTTTCGTTCATAAAAAATTTTTCTTTATTTATCAGCCAATTTGTCAGGCTTTTATTATTCTTTTAAAGTTTCTGTACAAGTCAATTTTAATGCCACAAGAAAGCAGGAGGCAGCCGCAGGAAGCAGGGGAAAGGAGGCAGGAGGCAGCGACAGTAGCACTAGCAGTTACCTGTTTACGAACATTTATTCTAATTAAATTTCCTTGTATATTTGAGTATATTCATATATCCATGTTAAAATTTTTATGTCAATATCGTTTAATTTACGATTACGGCGTGAAATTACAATTTTTGCAACTTCTAATGCTTTGTTTAACTTGTATGTAGTGTATCCCGAAGGACCGCCCCAGGTAAACGAAGGAATAAAGTTGCGATAAAAACCTGAACCGTAAAGATTTGCCGAAACGCCAACCACGGTTCCTGTGTTAAACATTGTGTTAATGCTGCATTTAGAGTGGTCGCCCATAATTAATCCGGTAAATAAAAGTCCTGTATTTACAAATTGTTTGCGGGGGTAATTCCACATTTTTACGCTTGCGTAATTGTTTTTTAAGTTGGAATTATTTGTATTTGCTCCAAGGTTGCACCACTCGCCAATTACCGAGTTACCAAGAAAACCATCGTGGGCTTTGTTAGAAAATCCGAAAATTACCGAATTGTTTACTTCACCTCCAACTTTAGAATATGGTCCAATAGTGGTAGGACCGTAAATTTTTGCTCCAAGTTTTACAGTACTGCATTCGCATAATGCAAATGGTCCGCGAATAAGGCAACCTTCCATTATTTCAGCTTCTTTGCCAATATAAATGCTTCCTGCAGACGCGTTTAAAGTGGCATATTCAACTTTAGCACCTTGTTCAAGAAAAATATTTTCTTTATTTATAATGTGATTTGTTACGCTGATATTTTGTGATTTACGTCCTTTGGTTATTAATTGGAAATCTTTTTCCAGCTCTTCACCGTTTTTGGAAAAAATGTCGCAAAAAGAGCAGAGGTTCGGAGGCATTAATTTTATTTCTGTAGTTTTGCAGCTATTTTTTAATGTCCCGATAAAATCCTGAACCTGATTTTTTCCCATACGGGCAATGAGAATACGCCCTTCATTAACATAAGCCAAATTTTCGGGACAAGAAAGTGCAAGTTTAACAATTTCTTTGTTGGGGAGCAAACAACTACTTATAAGTAAATTATCTTTTTTAAGGCATAAAGGATATTTTTCCTGCAAATGCGTTCTTGTAATATACGAGACATTAAATGATGTAAGTTTTTTCCATTTTTCACATATAGTTAAAATGCCGATTCTTATTTCCGAAACAGGTCTGGTAAAGGTTAACGGCAGAAGTTCATCCCAGATATAATCGTCAAATAAAATAATATTCATTAAAAATAAATTTAAAAACAAAGTTACAGGAATTTTATTAAACTTAAAATCTTATGGTAAAATACTGCAAAATTTGTTAAAAACCTTATGAATAAATATTTGTTACTATTCACCCATTTGTATATAGTATGCAGGAGGCAGTGGCAGGAGGCAGTTACTGTTGGGGTACATGTTGCTGGTATCAGAAGCTATATAGTCCACACCCTTGATACTATCGCCGAACAGTAACGTTTTTTTGGTTTTACTTTTATTTGTATTGGTGATGAATAACGGCTGGCGGTTGCTGTTCGGTGGCGATTTTACTACTGAATTTTCC
>PCSS01000002.1:4168-4291 GCA_002771395.1 Bacteroidetes bacterium CG23_combo_of_CG06-09_8_20_14_all_32_9
AGGTTTCAATATGCACGTTCCTGTCAAACGAGCCACTGTCACACCACTGACAGCAAAGGACTGTTACAGATATGTCCATTCTTTCTTATTGTCAAATTTGAAGTGTTAGTTTTAAGTGTCCGC
>PCSS01000157.1 GCA_002771395.1 Bacteroidetes bacterium CG23_combo_of_CG06-09_8_20_14_all_32_9
AGACGCAGGAGGATTTACTAAAGATATTAAAATGTAGTGTATAAAACAGGGGGTAAATTCAGGTAAATAACCTAATCATTTCAAATTATTTTTTGCTTCATAATATAGTTCTATTCGCCGTGAAATTCATTAAGTTTTATATTTATTTTATCTGTTTCTCTTTGTTACTATAAAACAACCATAAAAATTATCTTGCAAAGTCGTTCACCCCGTTAGATAGATAGCTTAAAAATAAACGAAAGAAAAATTTTAATTATCTAACGGGGCAGGGAACGCAAAGACTTATAACTAAAAATGAAATTTGTAATTAATGAGCAATTTTAAGCACGCTATAAAAAATCATTAATGATTTTTTACCTCTGCGTTCTTGAAACTTTACGTTTACCCCGTCAGATAATTCCTATAGAAAGTAGTATGAAAATAAAAACTGGTATCTAACGGGGTGAATAGCGACTTTGCGAGACATAATATTAGCGAGACTTAAAGTTGTGCACCTTAATAGTAACAGTAACAATATATTTTTTATCCAAACAACCATATTATTTCGTTACAATTCCTAAGTGAACAGATGGCGATTTCTTTCGTTATTTTTTCTACAATTCTGCTATTAGTTCTTTAATAATTAGTGTCATAAGTGGTTCTGATTTTTCTGCTACGTTTAGCACGTCGGTTTGTGTAACCTTAACAATTTTACCTGGAACGCCTAAATCGGTAATAATAGAAATTGCAAAACATGTAATTTCCATTTGGTGTGCAACAATGATTTCTGGAACGGTTGACATTCCAACGGCATCGCTGCCAATTATGCGAAAATATTTATATTCTGATGGTGTTTCGAGAGTAGGTCCTGTTACGGCGGTGTAAATGCCTTTTTGAACTTTTATTTTATTTTTTTTGGCAATGGCTTCGGCCTTTTCAATAAGCTTTTTATCGTAAGCATTGCTCATATCGGGGAAGCGTGGACCAAATTCAGGATTATTTTTTCCAATTAATGGATTAGGAATAAGATTAATGTGGTCGTTAATAATCATTAAATCGCCAATTTCAAAATCGGGATTTACTCCACCGCTTGCATTTGACACGATTAATGTTTTTATGCCAAGCCTTTTCATAACACGAACCGGAAAAGTAACTTCCTGCATGTTGTAACCTTCGTAAAAATGGAAGCGTCCCTGCATGGCAATAACTTTTTTACCCGATAAATTTCCGAAAATAAGTTTACCACGATGTCCTTCAACTGTTGAAATCGGAAAATTCGGAATATCCTGGTATTCCAAAATATGAGTTATTTCAATTTCGCGAACTAATCCGCCAAGTCCGGTTCCTAAAATAATTCCTACTTCGGGTACACTACTTGTTTCTTTCAGAATAAATTGAGCTGACCGGTTTATTTTTTCTAACATATTCAGTAATTTGTTTATTAAATCTGTTTTTGTCGCTGTAAAGAAAATCAATTTCTATGGGAATATAAAACGATGGAATATCTTCGATAAGATAACTGTTTTGCGTTTCACGTAATCTTAGTGAATCTTTTTCAGTAGTAATCAGCACTTTGTTTTCGCCCGTAATTTGTTTAAAGGTTTTGGAAATTTTTTCAATATCTTTTTCTTTAAATGAATAATGGTCTTTAAAAAATAAATGTGTAATTGATAACGAAAACTGTTTAATATGTTTAATAAGTTCGCCGTGATTTGCAATTCCGGTAACAAGTAAAACATGGTATTTGTTTTTTATAAAACTGTAATTTGTTGTTGATGTTTTACCCGGAAAAATGGATACAGGGTTTTTATATTTAATGTTAGTAAAATAAAGTGTTTGATAAGGAAAAAGTTGTAAATTTTTTTCGAGAATTCGTCTTTCTATGGGTTTTATTTCGTAAGGCATTTTTGTAATAATTATAATATTAGCCTTGATTTTATTATGCTCCCTTTCGCGAAGGTTGCCGTAAGGTAAAAAATGGTCGTTAGTGAGCAGTCGGTTATAATCTATTAAAAGAATTGATATTCCGGGCTTTACATACCTATGTTGAAATGCATCATCAAGCAAAATTACCTGAATTTGCTTTTCCTTATCAGCCATTAATTTTCTAATTCCATCAACACGGCTTTCATCAACTGAAACGATAATTTCGGGATGTTTGTTTTTTATTTGCAATGGTTCATCGCCCACTTCTTTTGTGGTTGAGTTTAAATGTACTTCGCCAAATCCGTGTGTTTTGCGTTTATAACCTCGGCTAAGTGTTGCAATGCGAAAGTCATACTTTAGCAAACCTGCAATATATTCAACATGAGGAGTCTTGCCTGTTCCGCCAACAGTAATATTTCCAACACCAATTACCGGAATGGGAAATTCGTGTGTGTGAAGAATATTCAAATTAAATAATAAATTACGAAAACCCACTGCAAAGCCATAAAGCAATGATATCGGGTATAGCAACAATCCGTATTTTTTCTGTTTATATGCCATTTTAAAATGAAAACGTGCTAAGATAGTAAAGTTCAATTTTTTAAAAAAGTTACTACTCACCCGCAAAAGTAAAGATAAATTGTTTACCCCGTAGGATATTTTCTTTTTATTGCACATCAGTTTTTCAATCAGGGTTATCCAACGGGGTAAATTGGTATAATCTGTGGTTAAAAAGAACATGGGCTAAATAGAGTCTGTCCATAATGTCGTCATTGCGAGTGCCAACATTTTAAAAAATGCTATAAGTTTTAATGACAATTCGATTTATATTTTACATATTACAGACAGATACTAAATAGTAACCGGCTTTTAAAAATTATAACTGATGATTCAGAGTGATTGGTAACCAGGTATTTCTTTAATAAAAGTAATTTTGTTTGTTTCAAAATCAATTTTGCAGCAAATATGTAAAAGTCCGTTTGTAACCAAAAGCAACCTGGTACGGGTAACAATATTATATCTTCCGGCTTGAATCAGAGTTTTATTTCCAATTTTTACAGATGGAGCTTTACATTCGGCAAGCAAAAGCGGAATCCCGTCTCGCGAAAAAACTACTAAATCGCTTCTAACCTGATTATTATTTACAGTAAATGAATATTCAAGTTTAATTAATCCTTCGGGATATTTCAGTTCCTCAATAAGATACCATACTAAATGCTGGCGAACCCATTCTTCGGGAGTTAATGCGACAAATTTTTTTCGTAAGCGGTCAAAAATCTGCAATTTTTGTTGCAGGTTGCGAATTTTAAGCGGATATGAAGGGAAATTAATTTCTTGCATAATTAAATACTTAACCATAGCAAAATTACAAAAGTTTCTTTGTGATTTTTTGTTTAACTTTGAAAAAAATATTATTGATGAAAACCAAAAAAAACATTGTTGAAAACTGGCTTCCACGCTACACAGGAAGACCCTTAAATAAATTCGGAAAGTATATTCTTCTTACAAATTTCCAGTTATATATTGAATTATTTGCCAAATGGAATAATGTTCCGGTAGTAGGTATAGATAAACCTATGTCGTGTGCAACAGCTAATGATATTACCATAATAAATTTTGGAATGGGAAGCCCAAATGCTGCTACCATTATGGATTTGTTAAGTGCCATAACTCCAAAAGCCGTTTTGTTTCTCGGTAAATGCGGCGGAATAAAAAAGAAAAATAAATTGGGGGACCTTATTTTACCTATTGCAGCTATCAGAAACGAAGGAACATCTAATGATTATCTTCCGCCCGAAATACCTGCTTTGCCGGCGTTTTCACTGCAACGTTCTGTTTCTTCGGCAATACGCGACCATCATCGTGACTATTGGACAGGTGTTGTTTTTACCACCAACAAAAGAGTTTGGGAACACGACGAAAGATTTAAAAGATATCTCGAAAAAACACGTGCCATGGCTATTGATATGGAAACGGCCACAATTTTTATTGTAGGTTTTGCCAATGGAATTTCAACAGGCGCATTGCTTTTAGTATCTGACCAACCAATGATTTCAACAGGAATTAAAACGGCAGAAAGTGATAAAAAAGTTACCGAAAAATTTGTTGAAGACCATATTAAAATTGGAATAGATGCACTAACAGAAATAAGAAATGACGGGCGTTCTATTAAACATTTAAGATTTGATGAATAATTATATTTATTATACTTTGCATGGGATAAATGTAACTTCTCAATACTTGCAGGGAAATAAGGGAAAGTGAGACAATGAGAAAGTGAAAACCAGTGTACGCTTTTGCACTTTCAAATCCTTATACCTTACTTGTAACTATTGAGAACTTACGGATAAATTAGCGAAAATGGATATAGGGAAACTCCAGCGACAAATACCATAAATAATGA
>PCSS01000242.1 GCA_002771395.1 Bacteroidetes bacterium CG23_combo_of_CG06-09_8_20_14_all_32_9
AGAAATCCCCTTAATTTTCAGCACTTTACAATTTGTGTGCATAGACAAGCCAAAAGGAGAGGGGGAGCAAAAAGGGCGGGAAATAGTTTACTGCAATAATAAAAGAGAGAGAGATTTTTTTTATAATTTTTTTAGTTTTAATTTCAGACAATAAATTTGACGGTGCAAATGTATATATTTTTGTTACTATTCGGGCTATTTGTTGCGGTTACTTGTTGCTGGTATCGGTAGCCAGTGGCCAGTCATGAGTGACCAGAAGCCAGGAATCATTAATCAGCATCCCAACTCCATGATCATCTACTCGAACAGTAACAAATTATTTCACTAACATTTTTTTAATAGAGGCAAAAAATTAAAATTTTAATCCTATAACGCAAATATCGTCATTTTGAGGTTCGTTAGCTTGGTTTTTCCAGTCTTCGATAGTTTTATTAAGTGTTTCGTGCTGCTCATTCATTGGTAAATTAAAAATACTTAACAATAATGATTTGAATTGTTTAATCATAAATTTTTTACTCTTTGGTCCTCCAAACTGGTCAACATATCCATCAGAAAAAAGATAAACAATATCGCCTGTTTGGTAAGGAATATTTTGCAAATTAAATGAGTTCATTATGTCGTAAATAGCAATAGGCATTTTATCGGCTTTAAATTCAATAAGTTCATTATTACGTATTAATAAAAGCGAATTATATGCTCCGGAATATTGAATAATATTATTTTTTGTATCAATAGATATTAAAGAAATATCCATACCGTCTTTACTGGTTCCGTAAGCTCCCTGTTGCTGTAATGCACTAATAATGTTATTACGTAATAAATTTAATATTTTGTTTGACTGTGTAAGCCCTTTTTCGTTCACAATTTCATTTAAAAATGAAACTCCAAGCATACTCATAAATGCTCCTGGCACACCATGACCGGTGCAATCGGCAACTGCAACAATAAGATGTGTCTGTATAGACGTAGCATGCTGCGTATCTACTTTTGTTGCCCAGTAAAAATCACCACTTACAATATCTTTTGGTTTGTAAAGTATAAAATAATCTTTTAATATAGATGAAATATATCTGTCTGTTGGAAGAATAGCTCTTTGAATTCTGCTTGCATAATGAATACTATCGGTTATTTCCTGTTTTTGTAATTCAACAATTTCCTTTTGTTTTACTACTTCAGCAGTTCGTTCTTTTACAATTTTTTCGAGCAATACTTTATCCCGTTTAAGTTTAGCCTCGCGGTATTTAATATAACTAAATACTAAAATTATTATTACAAAAATACCACCGGTTATTGCCCACCATGTTAAATACCAGGGCGGATTAATTACAAAATTAAAAGTTTGAGGGTGTTTGTTCCAGAGTCCATTTTCGTTGGCAGAAAGTAATTTGAACGTATAATTTCCGGGCACGAGTCCCGAATATACTACTTCGTTGGTATTTACCGGCGGAGACCATGTTTCTTCAACGCCCTCAAGCATATAACGATATTTTACTTTTTGAGGATTTGTAAGCGAAATTCCTTCGAACAAAAATGTTAGGTGATTATTTTTGTACGACAGTTCCAGATTTTGCGGAAGATTAAACCATGGTGAAATGGTATCGGCGGTAGCTGACCAGTCAATACTTTCGAAAAACAATTTTAAACCTACAATATGAGTTGTTGGAGCTATATTTTTTCTTTTATAAAGGGAAGGAGTAAAACGGGTTAATCCTTTTGCGGTACCAAACCAGACATTTCCATGGCTATCTTTTAATATTGCATTTAAATTGTTTTCAATTCCAATAAAACCATTTGTTTTATCAAAGTTTACAATTCTTTTAAATTTATAATTCTTATCAATAACAATCATTTTAAAACCCTTATCGGTGCCAACAAAGAGTAATGAATCGTTTGAAAAAGAAACAGAATAAATATTTGAAGAACCAAGAATTTTATCGTCAGCCATTTTACGAATAGACTTACCATTTTTAACAGATGAATCGTACAAATATAAGCCCGAGCCAAAAGCTCCGAGCCATACATTTCTGCGGTTATCAATTACTATTGTTTTTATTTGTTTTTCAGTAAGCCCTTCTTTTTCATCAAAATCAGTCATCTGATTGTTTTTAAACTTTACAATTCCGCCTAAAGTTCCAACCCAAATCGTTCCATCAGGCGCTTCTGTAATAACCTGAACCTCATTATTTATTAGTTTATACTTATCTTCCGAAATGTTAAAAAAACCTTTTTCGTCAAAAATGCTCAAACCACCTTCGGTACCAATCCACAGCCTGTTTTTTGAGTCGATAAAAAGGCAGTTTACCCTGTTGTCTATCAAACCGTCTTCCATTGTATAATTGGTAAAATATTTTCCATTAAAACTATAAATACCACCTGTTTGACTTGCCAACCAGATTTGACCTTTTTTGTCTATTGCCAGTGATGTAATACATAGGTCGAGAAGTCCATCTTTTTCAGTATAATTTTTTATAATCGGGTTTCCCGAATCATCAAAAGTCATTTTTACCAATCCTTTTCCCGAAGTTCCAATCCAGTATGTATTTAACGATGATTGTGCAATGGCATAAATATTATCCGATTGAAGCTCTCTATCGGTATAGTTTGCAAAGTAATCGCCATAATATTTACAAAGACCACCGCCCTTTGTTCCGAACCATATATTCGCTTCGTTATCCTGAAACACACATAAAATCTGGTTGGATGGCACTCCCTGTTTTTCTGAGAAATGAGTGAAATGATTATTTACATCGAGGCGTATTAAACCCGTTTTATCAGTAGCAAACCAGGTGTTTCCTTCTTCATCGCAATATATATCCCAAATCTTATTTTCTGCTAAACCATGATGTAAATTAGCGGTATTAATAATTTTAAATGTTTCTGTGTCGGGACAAGAAACAAGAAAAGCTCCCTGATTAAATGTCCCGAACCATACATTTCCTTTTTTGTTTTTTCCCATAGAGAGCAGGTATTGGTATGGAATAATCATTGGAGAAACAGGATTAACGTAAAAACTATGATTAATTTTTTCGGTAACAACATTTAATCCGCCTTCAAAAGTACATAGCCAAATTCTACTGAAATTATCTTCAATAATATCAAAAACAATATTTCCCGACAAACCATTATTAATGGTTAAAGTATCAATTTTAAAATTTTTCCTGTTTTGATTTTTTATTATGTTAACTCCTTTTTGAGCAGTACAAACCCAAATATTACCTTTTGAATCTTCAAAAATTTTGTAAATAAAATTACTGGTTAATCCATCTTTTACAGAGTAATTTTTAAATTTATAACCATCATAAACAGTAAGTCCTTCATCGGTACCGAACCAAAGTATGCCTTTTTTATCCTCAAAAATGCAATATACTTTATTTCCCGAAAGTCCATTTTTTTTATTAAATACAGTGAAATGAACACCGTCAAAACTGGCTGCTCCCCCCGACATGGTTCCAACCCAAAGATATCCGCGTGAATCCTGATAAAGCGACATTACTTCGGATTGCGGCAGACCGTCCTCAATGGAATAAATACGAAAATTGTTTTGTTGCCCCGATAGTTTTGCCGGGAGGACTAAAAAAAGAATTAAAGCGGGAAAACAGATTTTAAGGGCATTTTTCATTGAGCAATTATAATTTGATTATACTTTGTATGGAATAATGTTTTTATGATTAAATTGCTTCATTATTAAATTTTAAAATAACTACTTTTTCTGCAAATGTAGTTCCACTTACTATAAATTTTTTACAGTGTAAATTTCCTTTGGTTGAATTATCATTTTGGTTTCATTAATATTTTTTATAAATGTAAGCCCGGTATAAAAAAGTTATATTTATTGACCTGCCAGATTTTTCTATACAACAGGCATCTACTACTATAAAAACCTGTTTTTAAAACTTCAAAAGTTTCGAAAACTTTTAAAGTTTGATATCTGTTCCTTCATTAAATGCAAATCTGGCAGTTCTTTTTTAGACTGCAGTTGTTTAAGCTGATTAATTCATAAACTTTGTGATTTTTTTGTGCCTTAGTGCCTTGGTGGTAAGAATATTTTTTGCCACAAAGACACGAAGACACTAAGTTTCACCAAGTTATTATTTTTCATGAATTATGCATGCTAACAATGATTATTTCAAAATAAAAATAAATTGTCCGCCTTCATCTCCGGCATCTTTTATCGGTTGAAAATTTGGAGTTTGCTCAGAATTGTTTACGATTGGTATTTTAATGTTTTCGTAAA
>PCSS01000173.1 GCA_002771395.1 Bacteroidetes bacterium CG23_combo_of_CG06-09_8_20_14_all_32_9
TAAAAAAATAATTAAAATTGTGAGTAATTTTAAAATTGAAGTCCAACAAAGAAAAAGCAATTTTTAGAAGTCCTGTTAATTTTTTTGACGGTTAATAAGGCAATAAGAAAAGGAAATTCTTTAATTAAAATAATGAATAAACGGATTGAACCACATACTTTTCATATTCCGGTTATGGGAATAGGATTTAGCATCGATACACCGATTCGTGTGGCACAATATGGTATTACATCTACTATTTCGTTGATTGACGATGGATTAATTGAAAAAATGCGAAAGTTTTATTGTAATAAATTCAATATCACTTTTGAGCCAATACCAATTAATACAGATGATTATAGAGCAAAGCGAATTACAGCTTATTTGAATTTAGTTAACATAATAGTTAAACAGAAGTTTGAAGAACTTAAAAATGCTGTTGAAACTAAAACCAAAGAATTGCAAAAATATTTTGAAATGTTGCCGGATAGTTGCTGGTTAAAAGAAAAATTTGAAGATATAAAAAATAAATTTAATACTACAGAGTTAAAAAATTGGCTTAATGTCAATTTAATTGCTGGTAGTATTGATGTTAATATAATGACAAAAATTGATAAAGACAATTATAATGGAGACATAAAACTACCTATAGAATTTAACGATGCCCATGCTGCTTTTCGGGGTTTTGCCAACTCTAATCTTTCATCATCTATGGTGTTATCGGCAGGAATGAATCCACATCTTTATAATTATATTGAAAAATTCGACGATTTTTATCCTGACGAAAATGGAAAGTTTAAAAAGAAAATAACATTAAAAGTAAGCGACTATCGCTCAGCATTAATTCAGGGGAAATACTTAGCCAAAAAAGGAATTTGGGTTTCTGAATACAGAGTAGAATCGGGATTAAATTGCGGCGGACATGTATATGTTTCACAAGGAAGCCTGATGGGACCAGTACTAGAGGAATTTAAACAAAACCGTGAAGAATTAGTAAAATCTATTTACGAAATTTTAATTTCTGCACTAAAATTAAAGAATAAAATTATTCCAAATAAACCACCTGATATAAAAATTTCAGTTCAAGGCGGCGTTGGCACACATAACGAACATGAATTTCTTTTGAATTATTATAATGTCGATTCTGTTGGCTGGGCAACACCCTTTTTATTGGTGCCCGAAGTTACTAATGTTGATGAAGAAACCATTATGTTATTACAAAGCGCTAAAGAAGACGATTTGTATCTTAGCAATATTTCACCTTATGGAATATTGTTTAATAACTTAAGAAACAATACAAAAGACCTTGAACAGCAGAAACTTGTTGCACAAGGGATACCCGGAAGCCCTTGCATAAAAAGATATGGCGCTTTTAATTCCTATTTCGGTAAACAAATGTGCACAGGTTCCAGGAAATATCAAAATAAAAAAATTGAAGAATTACAATCTCAAAACTTAGATAAAAAAACTTATGAAATAGAATATAACAAAATTGTTGAAAAAGTTTGTATTTGCGTAGGTTTAGGGACTGCCGTGTTGAAAAAAAATAATCTGCCCTTTATAGATGAAGGTAAGGGAGTTTCTGTTTGCCCGGGACCTGATATGGCTTATTTTTCAAAAGTGTTAAGTTTACAGGAAATGGTTTCGCATATTTATGGAAAAACAAATGTTATAGAACGTACCGACCGTCCTCATTTCTTTGTTAAAGAACTTCATCTTAATATTAAGTATTTTAAAAATAAATTACAAGAAAATTCGTATTCCTTTTCAAAAAAAGAAACTCAGAGACTTAAAATGTTAAAACAATGTTTACTTGATGGAATAAGTTATTACAACGATTTATATTCCAATAATGTGGTTGATAGTACCCAAATTACCCAATTATCGCTTGCAGAACTTATTAATTGCAAAAATAAGATTAACGAAATAATTTTATAAGATTACCTAAAATCCGCAAGTATATTTCAAAATGGAATAATTTGAGTTTTATCTTTTTACTCCCTTCTCCAATTGGAGAGGGGGCGGGGGTGAGGTCATAAAAAAATAAAAACTCAAATCAGGACGTTTCAAAGTATAACAAAAACTATTTTCCAATTTCCCGCTGATACCGCTGATTTATGCAGAATTTGATTAAAATTATTGTAACTATTCAGCCCATGTTCTTTTTAGCCACAGATTATATCAATTTATCTTTACTTTTATGGGTGAGCAGTAACGTTAAATTAATATAGTTTTCTTTGTGTTTCTTTGTAGCGGAGAAATCACCAGGGGCTGAGTAATTACAAAATATGAACAAAAAAGTACATCCCGATAAAATTCCATATTTGCTTGTTTGTGATAAAAAAGGCAATATTTTTGAAGATACTGCATATTACACAGTTGGCAAGGCGGGAAATAAAATAGTAAAACTTCTTTCTAGCGATTTTATAGAATTGCCTTTTGGCAGCGATATGTTTTTTTTGCCAGGACGTAATCCTGTTGGGCTTAATATTAAAACAGAAAAAATTGAAATTATAAAATCAAGATTGGCTGTTGCTGCTTTTGTTGCTCCTGCTTATACAATTACGCATCATGCTGTTTGGGAAACCAAAAAAAATGCTCCACGATTACCGCTTTTTGCTTTTGCAGCAGTGGGCTGGTTAAATCACAAATTTTATGTGCCGGCATTGCGAATTGAAAACGACATAAGACAGGATTGCGAGCAATTCAACCAAAAGAAAGTTATTGCAGGTTATAAAAAAATGATAAAGATAAAACCTGAAAACAGGATAATTAAACATCTTTCTCATTGTGCTTTGGTTTATTTTTGTCCAGCCGCCCGAAATTACTTTTTAAACCGATGGGAAGCTCCGTTACCAACTTCACCAATTTGTAATTCACAATGTTTGGGTTGTATTTCCTATCAGCCAAAGGAACATAAAATAACTTCAACACAAAACAGAATAACATTTATTCCCGCTCCCTGTGAGATTGCCGAAGTTGCTGTTGAACACCTCGAAACTGCTGCTAATCCAATAGTGAGCTTTGGACAAGGATGCGAGGGCGAGCCACTTTTAGTTTGGAAAACGTTAAGAGATGCTATTGTTTTAATTAGAAAAAAAACTCAAAAAGGTATTATAAACCTGAATACAAATGCAAGCAAACCCGAAGCAGTTGAAGCCTTATGCAAAGCCGGGTTGCAAAGCATAAGAGTTAGCCTGAATAGTGTTCGCGAAAGCATGTATAACAAATATTATAAACCCCAAAAATATACTTTTAATGATGTTTTAGAAAGTATTAAAATTGCCCGAAAACATAAAATATGGGTATCTGTAAATTACTTTGTTTTTCCTGGAGTAACAGATTCCAATGAAGAATTTACTGCACTTAAAAAATTTCTGACCGAATATAAAATTAACATGATTCAGTGGAGAAATTTTAACATCGACCCGGAATGGTACATAAAGGAACTCAACTATAAATACGATAGTAAATTATTGGGTGTAAATAATATAATTCAAAACATTAAGAAAAAATTTCCTCAAATTTACAATGGATATTATAATCCCGGCAAAGAAATAATTGAAAGATATTTAGGCCTTGTAAGGAAATAAAGTATACAGAATTGACACAACTATTTTGTCCTTTTTCAAGGCGCAAATTGCAGCTTATAGATTGAAACCAAACTTTAAAAGTTTTAGAAACTTTTGAAGTTTACAAACAAAAAAAGACAAAAGAACAAGTCAAAATAAAAAGGTTATTTCCTTATACGCCCTTAATACATCAGATGTTTTTTTGATGTGTTTTTCCATCCTGCATCACTACTGTATTTGGTAAAATAAATTTTTAAATCGGCATCGCTGCTATACTCGGTAAAAAATATTTTCTTTTGAGCATCGCTGCTATACCCGGTAAAATACCATTTCCCGTTGTTACCAGTTGCATCGCTGGAATAGCTGCATTTGTAAACAATTAAATCGGCATCGCTTGAATATTGGGTAACGTAAACTTTTACCTGCGCATTGCTACTGTATTTACATGAATAAACTTTTTGTGCTTTAACCTTATTTGTTGCAAAAGCAATAGTAAAAAGTACTGTTGCCGTTAAGAAGATAAATTTTTTCATAAATCAAATTTGCTTTGTTATTAATTGAAGTTTTTTCTCCGATTTCAAAAAGTAAAAGTAATAAAAAAAATCGTTACTACTCACCCCCAACCTAAGCCGTTAAAAATTCGA
>PCSS01000018.1 GCA_002771395.1 Bacteroidetes bacterium CG23_combo_of_CG06-09_8_20_14_all_32_9
TGAAAAAGTTAAAAGAATTTAAAATTGAGTTTATTGAAAAACCTGATTTATTTGCAAAAAATGAATTGGAAAGTATTAAAGGTGGTTTAGCAGAAACATGCTTTATTGAGGGTTGTACTTGTAAAGCTGGGAAATTAGTATGTACATGTTACTCTGCTAAAGTTATTAATAATGTTTAATTTAAAAATTTATTAAAATGAAAAAGGTAAAAGAATTTAAAATTGAGTTTATTGAAAAACCTGATTTATTTGCAAAAAATGAATTGGAAAGTATTAAAGGTGGTTTAGCAAAAACATGCTTTATTAAGGGATGCACCTGCAAAACAATAGCTTACGTTTATTGTCCTAATGATCATATCCAATTATAAAAGACGGATTAACATTTAAAAAATCATATATTACCTATAAGGCAGTATATGATTTTTTAATTTAAAATTTTAAAAATGAAAATTTCAACTTATACCTATGTTTTTAAAAGTAGCAAATATGGTGCATTAATTTACAATTCTATAACCAATGCTTTTGCTAAACTTAATGAACCTTTATTCGATTTGCTTTTACAAGCAAAAAATAAACCTGTAATTCTTAAAGAACTTGATAGTGAAACATTATTGATGCTAAAAAAAGCAAAAATTATAGTCGAAAAACATGACGAATTGAATCAATTTTATCAAAAGCGGTTGCTTTATTACTTAACTGCTTTTTCGTCTGATAGTCTTTCACTAACTATAGCACCGACAACCGCTTGTAATTTTGCCTGTCCATATTGTTATGAGAAGGGCATAGACTATAGAACGATGAACGATATTGTGATAAATGATTTAATAGAATTTATAAAGAAGCATGATAAAATACAAGGACTTGGCATTACATGGTACGGAGGTGAGCCTCTTTTAGCTATTGATAAAATAGAAAAGATTCTTATTGAAATAAAAAAATTGAATATTAAAATTTATAATAATAGTATTGTTACAAATGGCTTTTACTTAAATAGCAATAATCAAGACTTTATTATAAAAAATTCATTTAACTCAATGCAAATAACTTTAGATGGTGCAACTGCACAAGCTCATAATAATAGAAGATTTTTAAAAACTGGCGGTGAAACATGGAATACTATTTTATTAAATTTGGATATGTTTTTTAAAAAGTTTCATAATATTCGTGTTGATATTCGTTGTAATATTGATAATAAAAATCAGGAGGAGTTTTTAAAGCTTAAAGTCGAATTAAATAAACGATGGAATAATAATCCAAATGTAAATATTTACCCAGGTATTTTAACAAATAATGAAAACGACAATAATTCAACTACCTGTAATTATATGACAGGTAAAGATGTTTCAAAATTTCATTTAAATTTGGGGATAAAAGAAAAAACTTCTCCGTATTTTAATTTTGAGTATTCATCTTGTGGAGCTACTTGTATTAATTCTTATGTAGTTGGACCAGAAGGTGAATTATATAAATGTTGGAATGATATTGGTCATAATGAGATGATTATAGGTTATTTAAATAAAGACAAAAACATAGGTAATAATAAAGTATTATTTCAATATTTAGGTGGACCAACATTAATGGATGAGAAGAAATGTAAAGATTGTGTTTTATTCTTTGTATGCTCTGGAGGTTGTATTTGGATGAGAATTAAAAATAAAATGGAGGGGACAAAGTATGATTTATGCAACTATCGAAAAAATAATATTAATGAATTTTTAGAATTACATTATGAAAAAAAAATTAAAGAAACTGTATAAATTAACCTTAATTCTTTTCTTTCAAATAATATTTGTTAATTCTGTTTTTTCACAAACAATTAAAGGGATAGTTATAGATAGTCTAAATAATCCCATTCCCTTTGTTAATGTGATCGTTCTTAATAAAAATGATTCATCTTTTATAGACGGTAATAATTTCCCTGATGGTAAATTTATCATTTCTGAGATTAATAAAAAAGATTTTATAGTTCGCATTGCTCTATTAGGATATGTAGACAACTATATTTCCGTAAAAGCAAATATTAAGGATACTATTAATCTTGGTAAAATTAAATTACAGCAAAAAAATTATCAGATTAATGAGGTTGTTGTTTCTGAAAAAATACCATTGATGAAAGTAAATAATGGTAATCTAACTATTAATGTTAATTCAACCCCTTTAAAAAATGAAGAATCTGTTGCAGATATATTAAAAAATGCTCCAGGAGTAATCACTTCAATTAATGGTGGAATTGAAGTATTCGGAAAAGGCAAACCACTTATTCTTATAAATGGAAAAAAAATATCATCTGAAAGTCAATTGCAAATGCTTAAACCAAGCGAAATAAAGAATATTGAAATATTACAAAATTCAATGTCTAAGTATGATGCATCTTATAAATCCATTATAAATATTATTACAAATACAAAAAACATTAGTTTAGGTGGACTGTTGTATAATATGCTTCAATATAGCGAATTGTGGGTTAATAATACTACTGTTTCTTTAAATCAAAACAATAATAAATTATCACAATATCTTTCTTATTCATATACTACAGGTAAGATTAACTCATTTGAAAATTCAAAAAACTCTATAAATACATCAAGCGTTTTATATATGAGTTCGTTTGATTCTAAGACAATTGATGCAAATAAAACACATGATTTATTCTATGCTTGCGATTATAAATTAAATAAATTGAACAATATAGGTGTTCAGTGGGCTGGAAATTTTAATAATTCAGTTTCAAATTCTGATTTGCTTTCTAGCATTAATAGTTATACTAATTATGATATTCAAAATAAAATAAATCAAAAAAATAATAAAATAAATAATAGCATTGATTTAAATTATACTTATGCACCTGATAGTACTTCGCAGTTAATGGTAATTGCCGATTATTCACAATATAGGGATAAAAATAATATGACTAATAATGAGTTGGTTCAAGAAAAAGAATCATTATTATCTAATTTGGGAAAAATTAATTATAATATTTACTCATTTCAAGCAGATTATAGCAGATTAATTGGCAGGAAATCGATATTAATGAGTTTTGGGCTAAAATATTCATCTGTAAAAAACAATAATGATAATATTTTCACAACTTTTAAAGATTCTATAACATATAATGATAGTATATTTAATAATAATTCATTGCAACATGAAGAAATTGGGGCGGCATATTTAACACTGTCAAAAGAAATTAAAAAAATTAAACTTTCAACAGGGATAAGAACAGAATATAATAAGAGGAGTTTACGAATTAATAATATTAACAATACATTATCTCCACAAGTTTATTTATTCCCCACTTTTTCAGTAAATTATAATGTAAACGATAGTTTAAATTTATCTTTAACATACACTAAAAGCATTAATCGAGCAGGGTTTCAAGCCACTTCGCAAGAATTTATATACGTAAATCCAGTTTTATACATACAAGGGAATCCTTATTTAAAAAATACTATTTCCAATAATTTATCCCTAACCATATTAGCGATGCAATTTATATATTTGGAATTAAATTATTCTGAAGAAAATAACTATTCTGCAATGGGGTTCTTTAATAATGATAGTATAGTTGTTGCCAAATATATTAATTATAATAGACAAAAATTGTATGCAAGTTTAAGCGCTAATGTAAGAAACGATAGGCTTTCCACAAATTTTGGGATTAACATTTCTAAATTATTATCTAGTTATGTGTATCTTAACGAAAAACAAACTCCGCAAAAAATAGGATTAACTTTGTCAACAACTAACATAATAACAATCAAAGATGGTCTTGAATTTTATTTTTCCGCACAATATAACAGTCCAATTGAAGAAGATTTTTATCGTTTCAAATCATCATACTCAACTGACTTGGGTTTAAGAAAGTATTTTCTTAAAAAATCTTTACGTATTGCAATTTATGCCAAAATAAATCCATCTGAACGTTACGAAGTTCAGTACAATAATGTAAGTATTTCACATAAATATTTAAAAAATACTTATATGATATATTTAACTGCACTATACAAATTCAATTTCAAAAATTGGGAAAAGTATTATTCTTCACAAAGTGAAGAGAAAAGGAGAATGTGATAATTTTTTTTTGTAAATTATGATGTTTTTTTCTATTCTGCAACCCGATGCCATGGACTGCGGCTCCACCTGTCTCCGTATGCTCGCAAAACATTATGG
>PCSS01000362.1:0-2621 GCA_002771395.1 Bacteroidetes bacterium CG23_combo_of_CG06-09_8_20_14_all_32_9
GAGAAGTCATTGAAAATCAACGCTCCCTTTAGGGATGGGGTAAAGTTGATTTTCAAAAAACAGACATTACGGACAGACTCTAATTAGGTTACAAAAATAGTCAGAATTTTATGATTTAATAACACGGGCGATTGAAAGCATCATATCTAAAAAAATAATTTTTGCATTCCCGTTCCTTTCAAGGTGAAAATGAGCCTTTTCTATTTCACTAACTATTGTAAAAACATTTCTTTGATTTATATACGGGTGAAACTTTGAATTAAATTCAACTTCTTCTGGACGGCTAACCACCTTACTACCTGCACCTTCACATATCAAAAAATTATCTCTTATAACTTTAAGCATAAACATTAAATAATCTTTCTGTTTTTCTTTTGATAATTTTGCAGTTTCTTCGGTCAATTTAATAATTTCAATCACATTAAAAGTATAAGCAGCTCGCATAATCATCTTAAAATTATCTAAAAATTGTTGATTATCGCCATTACTTTCAAGTATTGCCGTAGCTTTTATCATGTTCCCTTCGGCTAATAAAACAGCATTTTTAATATCGTGCTCGGGTAAATCAGATTGATTTTGCAATGTTTCGTAAAGGTCAGAATCTTTGATAGGTGGAATTTTAACTATCTGACATCTTGATAATAGCGTAGGCAATATTAATTCAGGTTCTTCTGCAATTAAAATAAAAACGGTTTTATCAGGCGGTTCCTCAAGTATTTTAAGCAACTTATTGGCTGCTGAAATATTCATTTTTTCGGGAAGCCAAATAATCATGCACTTATAATCAGCTTCAAAAGTTTTAAAATTCAGTTTTTTTATTATTTCGTTTGCTTCTTCGGCATAAATAACTCCCTGCTTGTTTTCTCTGCCAATAAAAGCGTACCACTGCAAAGGAGTAAAATAAGCATTTGCAAGTACCATTTGACGCCATTGAGAAAGAAATTCGTTACAAACTAAAGTTGTTTCATCGGTTTTCATCAAAGGAAAAACAAAGTGCAAGTCGGGATGAATAAGTTTTTGATACTTTAAGCACGATGAGCATCTTCCGCAGCTATCATCTCCCTGAGGGTCCTCACAATTAATATATTGCGAAAATGCCAAAGCCAAACCTAATTTTCCGGTTCCTTCGGGACCTACAAACAACAATGCATGAGGAATACGGTTTTCTTTTTTCGAAAAAATTAACGCTTTTTTAACATTTTTTTGTCCGGTAATTTCAGAAAACTTCATTTTATTACGTAAAATAATTATTTTTATCAGCAATCAAAAGTAATTAAAAAAAAACGTATTTTAGCAGTTCTTAAAATAACTAAAATTTTTATCTATGTTTTCAATAAATAACGTCAATTTTAAAGGGAAGAAAACCCTTATCAGGGTTGATTTTAATGTTCCGCTGAACGACAAACGACAGGTTACTGACGATACGCGTATTCGTGAATCGATTCCGACCATAACCAAGGTTTTGAATGATGGCGGGACTATAATTCTTATGTCGCATCTTGGTCGCCCTAAAGGTTACCAACCCGATTATTCGCTTGAACCCATTGTGCCGGTGCTTTCAAAATTACTGGGACGAAATATTATTTTTACCCCAGACCTTTTTGGTCCTAAAACTTTTGAAGTTTGCGGAAAGATGAAAGCCTGCGAAGTAGCTTTGATGGAAAATCTTCGCTTTTATCCCGGAGAAGAGGCAGGAGACGAAAAATTTGCAAAAGAATTATCCTTACTTGCAGATATATATATAAATGATGCTTTTGCAACATCTCACCGAAATCACGCGTCGGTTAGCACTATTGCAAAATTTTTTAAAGGAAAATGTTACTTTGGATTTTTACTTGAAAATGAAATTGAAAACCTTGACCGTGTTTTATTCAGCGCAGAACATCCTTTTACTGCAATTATAGGCGGTGCAAAAATATCAACCAAAATTGGCGTTATAAAAAATCTTTTAAATAAAGTTGATAACCTGATTATAGGTGGTGGAATGTCATTTACTTTTATGGAAGCATTGGGAGGCAAAGTTGGCAAATCAATAGTTGAACACGATAAAATTGATTTGGCAAAAAACATTATGCAGGAAGTAATGCTTAAAGGTATAAATCTTTATTTGCCAACAGATGCAGTTATTGCTAATGGCTTTTCTAACGAGGCGGATTTTACAACCGTTACGTCGGAAAATATAACTGATGGCTGGATGGGGCTTGATATTGGACCGAAAACATGCCGGCGGTTTGCCGAAATTATAAATCATTCGCAAACAATTCTTTGGAACGGACCATTGGGAGTTTTTGAGATGGAAAATTTTAGGCATGGTACAAAATCTGTTGCCATTGCAGTAGCAAGCGCTACAATAAGTGGCTCATTTTCGCTCATTGGCGGTGGCGACACGGTTGCGGCACTTAACCAGTTTAACCTTGCCGACCATATAAGTTATGTATCAACAGGCGGAGGTGCTATGTTAGAATACCTTGAAGGAAAAGATTTACCTGGTATTTCGGCTATTCGCAGACCACATACATCAGAACATGCTGCAAAAGAAAAATAATTTAAGGGAACTTCTAAAAATACGCAATTCGTCATGCTGAATTTATTTCAGCATCTTTAACTTCCTAATAATCAGA
>PCSS01000362.1:2682-6396 GCA_002771395.1 Bacteroidetes bacterium CG23_combo_of_CG06-09_8_20_14_all_32_9
TTTTTAGAAGTTCCCTTAAAATAATGCTGAATGTAAAATACAAGGTTACTATTCACCCCCATCGAAGTACGAAAAAATATTCACCCTGTTAAATAACTACATAATAATATGCAAGCATTATGTAAAGTTGTATTTAACGGGGTAAATAAAAAATTCGTAATTAGATGAGATAATAAATATGACAAAGCATAAATTTAGTAAACGTTCAATTTATTATTTAACATAGACTTAGTACAAGAATACATCATAAGGCATTCTTGCCTGTATGCCACTTAAACCTGTTAAATTTTTTAATGTTTTGTAATATTTGTAAGCCGTTCCCAACTCTTTTTGTAAATAAGATGTTGATGTATTTTCTTTCATATCTTTTATAATTTGTTCAAAGAAAGGAAGCCTCTCGGGCATTTCAACAACTCTTATGTTTGTTGTAATTCCGGCTTTCTTTTTAGCAATATCCAATGCTGTTTCTATACCTCCAAATTCATCAATCAATCCAATTTCTTTGGCATTAACACCACTCCAAACTCTACCTTGCCCTATGCTGTCAACATTGGCTTTTTCTATTTTGCGACCTTCGGAAACATGACTTAAAAAAACATCATAAACTTGTTCTACACTTTCCTGAATCACAGCTTTTTCGCCAGGTGTAATTTTACGATAAATTGAACCGATTTCTGAATTGGTATTTGTTTGAACCCCATCAATAGTAATTCCAAGTTTATCATTAAAAAATTTCTGAGTATTCCATAATAGTCCGAAGACACCAATAGAACCTGTAATAGTAGTGTGGTCGGCAACAATTATATCGGCAGGGCACGAAATATAATAACCTCCCGAAGCAGCAACATCACTCATACTAACAACTACAGGTTTTACTTTTTTTGTAAGTTCTATCTCACGCCATATAACTTCAGATGCCAGGGCGCTACCACCCGGACTATTTACACGTAAAACAACCGCTTTAATTGTAGTATCTTTTCGGGCTTTGCGAATTGTTTCAGAAAAATCGTCGGAGCCAATATCTTTATCATCACCTTTACCCATGTTTATTTGACCAACAGCATAAATAATTGCAATTTTGTTTTTTTTACCCGATTTGTAAATGTTTGGTACTTTTTTATAATCTTTCATTTCTACAAGTCTAAGTTCTTTGTTTGCAGATATTCCTGATGATGATTTAAGTTCATCAACTATTTCATCATAATATTTTAAACCATCAACAAATTTTAATTTAACACAGGCATTAGCATTTCTAACCCGCATACTATCAGCATAAAGATTTAGACTGTCAACACTTATATTGCGTTGTTCGGAAATCCCTTTCAATAAAAAATTCCAAATAGAACCAACATAAGTAAGTGTTTGCTCACGATTTTCGGGACTCATTTTATCAAGAATGAAAGGTTCTACAGCACTTTTAAATTTACCATGACGAATAATTTCCGGCTCAACTCCAAGTTTTTCCAAAGTACCTTTAAAAAACATTATTTCAGAATGTAACCCTTTAAATTCTACAATTCCCTGAGGGTTCAAATATATTTTATTTGCAACGGTTGACAAATAATACGAACCCTGAGTAAACATATCATTATAAGCAATAATAAACTTGCCCGATGAGCGGAATTTAAGAAGCGCTTCTCTTATTTCTTCAATGGTGGCAATACCAGCATTCAAATCAGGAATATCAAGAAAAATTCCTTTTATATTTGGGTCCTCTTTTGCCTTGCGGATATTACGAAGAATATCGTTTAATCCAGGATTTGACTTTGTTTCAAATGAACCAAAGTTTATATTTTCAAATGGATTGTTGGATGTACGCTCTGTAATAGGATAATCGAATTTTAGATGCAATACCGAAAAAGGTTCAATTTTTACTTTATCATCGCTACCCGAAAAGGCGGCAACTATAATCAAAAAGATAAGAAAAAAAATTATGTTCACTACAATAATTCCTACTATGGTAGCTAACATATATTTAAAGAAATTTTTCATTGATATTAAGATTAAGGTTTATATTAAAAACTGTTTTATGACGATTTGGTCATTTATAAAGTTACAAAATTACATTTTTTTTAAATTATCTGTATTCCCAAAATATATTTTGCACAATGTAAATTTGTGTCAAGTCCAAAATCTAAAGTCTAAAACTCCAACGAAAAGACCCAAGAACCAAGTTTCAAATTCCAAGCCCCAAGAGCATGGAAAGTATTGTTTTTCCCCTTTGAATTTGGGACTTGGAGATTTTCTTAGTCATTTGTAATTTGTTATGTTTTTTCTTGGGATTTGAAATTTGGGACTTTGACCTTTTCCCCTGTAAAAAAATACAAGGGTTGATACCGTTTTCGGTATAAAATATAAAATTGTATTTTTGCAGTTATTATAATCATCTTTCAAATTAAATTTTAAAAAAATATATGCTCAAAAAAATTGACAAAAGAATAGGAATACTCACTGCCGGTGGTGATTGTCCTGGAATTAACGCAGCTATCCGCGGTGTTGCAAAATCAGCAATTCTTGAATACGGAATGAGTGTAACTGGTATTTCAAACGGATATACCGGTCTGATTAATAAGGAATATACCGAAATTGAAGAAAATAATATATCCGGGATACTGACTTTGGGTGGAACCATACTCGGAGCATCGCGCGAAAAACCATTCAAAAGAAGAATTCTTCAAAATGAAATAAACGAACCTAAACTTATAAAAGAACATTATTATCAGGCAAAATTCGATTGCCTTGTTTGCATTGGAGGAAATGGAACCATGAGAACTGCCTCTCTGCTTGCTGAAGAAGGACTTAATATAATTGGTATCCCAAAAACAATTGACAACGATGTGTGGGGAACCGATGTAACTTTTGGTTTCAATTCTGCCGTAAATATTGCTACCGAGGCAATTGACAGGCTTCATACTACAGCCAACAGTCACAAACGCATTATGATTATTGAAGTTATGGGGCATCATGCAGGCTGGATTGCACTTTACTCGGGTATTGCAGGTGGCGGCGATATTATTTTAATTCCGGAAATTTCATACAGCGAAAAAATAATTTGTAACTATCTGGAACACCGTGCATTGAATAAAAAACCTTATTCAATTGTTGTTGTTGCCGAGGGAATTACAAAACCTAAAAAAGTAAAAGCCGGTGACTATATTGCAAAAGTTATTTCAGATAATCTTGATTTCGAAACCCGTGTAACTGTGCTTGGATACATTCAGCGTGGCGGTACCCCCTCGCCTACCGACAGAATTTTAGCCACACGTTACGGAACTCACGCCGTTGAATTAATTGCCAATGAAAAATACGGACAAATGGTTTGTATTATTAATAATAATATTACATCAATACCACTTTCTGAAGTTCAGGATAAAACACGAATAGTCCCTGCCAACAATTCATTAATTAGTAAAGCCAGAACAATTGGAACTTGCTTTGGCGACCAAATGCCCGGAATTATCCCCGTTAAAAAATGAAACATCCACGACTATCAGTTAATAATTACTAACGAAACAGAAAATGCCAAAAATGGCTTACCCGCTTATATTCATCTGAAATTAAATAATATAGTTGATGTTGAAGTTATTAATCTTTTGTATAAGGCTGCTAAAGCAGGAGTTGATATAAAACTAAACATTCGCGGAATGTTCTCGATGAAACCCGACAACCATCCAAAAATTAAAGCCATTGGCATTGTTGACAATTACTTGGAAC
>PCSS01000362.1:6432-6838 GCA_002771395.1 Bacteroidetes bacterium CG23_combo_of_CG06-09_8_20_14_all_32_9
AAAAATATTTTATTTCTTCTGCCGATATGATGACGCGAAACATTGACCGCAGAATAGAAATTATTTGTCCCATTTATAGTAAACAAATCCAACAACAAATAAGACTAATTTTTGATAATAGTTTTAAAGAAAATGTAAAAGCCAGAATTCTTGATGATAAACTTTCAAACAAATTTATTGAAAGGAGAAAAAACGAAAAATTCTACCGCTCACAATACGAACTATACCGCATTCTTAAGCAGTTTCATAAAATTGAATTAAATGAGTAGCCGTAAACATACAAATTATAAGCTCTGAACTCACTAAAAAAGTCATTTTTATTAAAACTAACCGCAAATTATTATTGTTACTACTCACCCGCAAAACTACAGAAGTGATTAATAGTAAATACTCAGCCACTCGGTTA
>PCSS01000080.1:0-389 GCA_002771395.1 Bacteroidetes bacterium CG23_combo_of_CG06-09_8_20_14_all_32_9
AAAGCAATTGAATAAATATTTGCGAATCATTTTTGACAATTCGTCTCAAATCATGAGTTCTGGACACTAATTAGCCCGTTATTATCTTCTACAAATACAGTTAAATAATGGAAACCGGCGTTTTGTACATTACTTAATTTTATAAAGCCAGTAACAGTATATCCCAAAATTTCCTTTTGCACACCATTAACCTGTAAATAATATGTACCGTTTTGCCCGATAATATTGCCTGTTACCGATAAAACATCACCTGCATCGTGCACGGTTCCAAAATAGTAATATGCCTTTGCTGCAATATTTACATTTTTAATTTTAAACAATACAATAAGGTCGGTAGTATCTGGCTGAATGTCGGCACGTATGCCCGGGATTACCGATAAATCCATTAT
>PCSS01000080.1:446-4691 GCA_002771395.1 Bacteroidetes bacterium CG23_combo_of_CG06-09_8_20_14_all_32_9
TGTGTTATTATACTAATTGAAAATACAATAACACACAAGAATAAAGTTTTCATATTAATTTTTGTTTTTTAGTTTTATAAAAGAATATGTAAAATAAAACAATAAAAATGAATTTCGCAAATATTATACAAGAAATCTGAAAAATAAATTATAATTCGGGAAAAATCTAAATATTTAATGCTGATAATCTATACTTGAAAAGGTCATTAATTGTCATTCGCTATCGCTGTCATTCGCTTCGCGTCATTCGGTTATAAAACTACTAAATGACCACTGTATGACCATTGTATGACTATTGTATGACCACTGAATGACTATACAAAAAACGCAATTTATTACCTATTGCAGTATATAACATTGACAATTGATAATTATTTAGTGCTTGCAAAAAAACTCCACTTAACTTCGTTGCGAGTGAAGGAATAGCTTGCCCCGTTAGATAATCACTTTTTACCTTAATGCTTTCATTTTACAAACTATCTAACTGGGTGTCATTCTGTTGTCAAACAATCGTATAATCATTGAATTACTATGATTATCAATGACTATCATATCACATTTTCTTCATATCTAAAAAAATGAAATATCTTTACGCTAATCAATGTCATAAAAGGTGAAGCAGCTTTTTCGTAAAAAAACACTCTCATCCATTTTAAAAGATGCCGATAGTTCCAGTTCCAGCGGAATCCATCTTAAAAAAAGCCTTGGCGTAGTTGATTTAACGGCACTTGGCATTGTTGCAATTATTGGTGCCGGAATTTTCAGTACTATTGGAACTGCTGCGGCAAGCGGTGGACCAGCAGTTTCATTGTTATTTATTTTTACGGCAATTGCCTGCGGATTTTCGGCAGTATGTTATGCACGTTTTGCTTCGTCAATTCCGATTAGCGGAAGTGCATATACTTATTCGTATTCAAGTTATGGTGAATTAATTGCATGGATAATAGGATGGGATTTGATTATGGAATATGCCGTTGGAAACATTGCAGTTGCTATTTCGTGGAGCGATTATTTTACAAGTTTAATAAACGGACTTGGATTTCATATACCTGAATTTTTTACTGTTGATTATGTAACTGCCTATCGCGGATTTCATGAGGCTGTTACACAAATGCATACAGGATTTGCACTATCTTCGCTTCCACAATACATCCAGGAAGCATACTATGCATGGAGCAATGCACCGGTAATTTTTGATGTAAAACTTATTGCCGATATCCCTGCTTTTTGTATTGTTGCGCTAATAGCCGCACTTGTTTATATTGGTATTTATGAAACTAAAGTTGCCGGAAATATTATGGTAATTTTAAAACTTATTATTTTACTTGTTATAATTACTGTAGGTGCATTTTATGTGAATCCTGATAACTGGAGCCCTTTTGCACCAAATGGTTTTCCAGGAGTAATGAAAGGTGTTGCAGGTGTGTTTTTTGCATACATTGGTTTTGATGCTATATCTACAACTGCCGAAGAATGTAAAAATCCAAAACGCGATTTGCCTTTAAGTATGATATATGCACTGGTGATTACTACCGTTTTATATGTAGCTATAAGTCTTGTGCTTACCGGGATAGTAAACTCGCCTGAACTAAATGTCGGCGACCCGCTTTCTTACGCATTTCAAAAACTTGGACTTACAAAATTTTCGGGCTTTATTGCCCTTGGAGCTATTATTGCTATGGCAGGAGTTTTATTAGTTTTTCAAGTCGGGCAACCACGTATATGGATGAGTATGAGTCGCGATGGGTTGCTCCCGCCCCGTTTTGCAAAGTTACATCCTCGTTTTAGAACACCGGCGTTTGCAACTGTAATAAGCGGTTTTTTTGTAGCCATTCCCGCTTTGTTTATGAATCTTACAGAGGTTACCGATTTAACCAGCATAGGAACTTTATTCGCTTTCGTGCTGGTTTCGGGCGGTGTTTTAATTCTCGACGATAAACATAGCAAAATCCCGCTTACAGGAAAATTTAAAATTTTCTACATCAACTCAAGATATGCGATTATTCCAATTTGGTTTATAGTAGCCTTTATCTTTTATTTCCTTGACCGTAAAAGCATTGATTTTATAATAAATTTTAGCAATTTAACATGGAATGCAGCACCGTTATTTCTTTTTGGGGTGATTGCTATTTTAATTACAACATTTGCCGTTATTCGTGAGTGGTCGCTTATTCCGGTTATGGGTTTATTAACAAACCTTTACCTTATGTCGGAACTTGGCATTACCAATTGGTTGAGATTTTTAATATGGCTTATCATCGGGTTATCAATTTACTTTTCTTATAGTATCAGGCATAGTAAATTAAAAAACCCTGAGTAAATTTAAAAATGTTACTCAGCCGCTGATAGTTTTTTGAAAATGCCAAAATTATATTGCTTCATTGTTTAATTGCTACATTGTTTCGTTGTTAAATATTAATTTTGCGGGTGGATGGTTACAACCCTTTAATTTCACAAATCAATACTTTGCAACCAGCGGCATTCTTCGCCCAAATCCAAAAGCTTTTGACGAAATACGCAACACCGGTGCTGTTTGAAACCTCTTGTACTCGTTGGCATTAACTAATCTAATCACTTTTTCAACCACCTGTTTGTCAAATCCAAGTTCAACAATTTCTTCTAAAGGAGTTTTTTGTTCAATGTATGCAAATAAAATTTTATCAAGGATATCGTATTTTGGAAGCGAATCGGAATCTTTTTGGTTAGGTCTAAGTTCGGCTGATGGAGCTTTAATAATAATATTTCTGGGAATTATTTCGCCGTGGCTGTTGATGTAATTTGCAAGTTGATATACCTGAGTTTTATACAAATCGCCAATAACCGAAAGCCCGCCTGCCATATCGCCATAAAGTGTTCCGTAACCAACCGCCATTTCGCTTTTATTTGAAGTATTCAGCAAAATGTTTCCGAATTTATTTGAATAAGCCATAAGCAAAGTTCCCCTTATGCGTGCCTGAATATTTTCTTCTGTAATATCGGTTGCTTTGCCTGCGAATATTGGAACAAGTGAAGTTTCAAAATTTGTAAATGCCGGCTCAATTGAAATCAAATCGTAAGTAACTCCAAGATTTGATGTGAGCATGAGCGCATCGGTAACCGAATGTTGCGATGAATATCGCGATGGCATTAATAAAGCATGAACATTTTCTTTGCCAAGTGCTTTGACAGCTAAAACTAAAACTAAAGCCGAATCTATTCCGCCCGATAAACCAAGAACAGCTTTATTAAATCCTGTTTTGTTAAAATAATCGTGGATGCCAAGAATAATCGCCTTATAAATTTTTTCTATTGCCGGCATTTCATTTTTTTGAATTTCTGCTGAAGTAGTAGAAGTATCTATCAACCTTACAGATTCTTCAAAATATGGAAGTTCGCTAAAAACTTTTCCCGTCGCGTTTATCGCCATTGAACCACCATCGAAAATAAGTTCGGTGTTTGCACCAACCTGATTTACATATATCAACGGGAGTTTATATTTTTTAGCGTTTTCGCACAAAACCGTTTTACGGCTCCCGGAATGATTAAACGAAAATGGCGACGAAGCGATATTAATCATTAAAGTAGGCGAAAACTTTAAAAGTTCGTCCATAGGCGAGCAGGTGTAAAGTTTTTGCCGTGTAAATGAGTTTTCTACAGGCTGGTTTACCCATAAATCTTCGCAAATGGTGATGGCAATTCTTTCGTTCTTATAATCTGCAATTTGCCAAAGTTTATTTGGTTCAAAATAACGGTATTCATCAAACACATCATAAGACGGCAACAAACTTTTGCAGTGAATACTTTTTACTTTTCCCTTTTCGATAAATACTGCCGAATTAAAAAGTTTTTTTCCAGACTCGTTGGTATTAATTACAGGTGTACCAATTATGGCGGCAATTTGGTGGCAATGTTCAGATATTTGATTTACCGCTTTTTCGCATTTATCAATAAAATCTTTATTTTCGAGCATATCTAAAGGCGGATAACCGCAAACGGCAAACTCAGAAAAAACAGCAAGAACAGCATTTTTAGATTTAGCCTGTTTAATTGCTGAAATAATTTTGGTGGTATTTCCCTCAAAATCGGCAATTTTAAAATTAAGCTGGCAAAGGGCAATTTGCATAAAAAAAATAAAAAAAAATCCCGACCTGTTAGCCGGGATAAAATTACTCTAAAAAATAATTTAAACCTAAATTGAGCGATTTAATTTTTCAGAAAAATTTTTACAGGAAAAATTAAATTCACCGTTGCAAACGATACATATAT
>PCSS01000313.1 GCA_002771395.1 Bacteroidetes bacterium CG23_combo_of_CG06-09_8_20_14_all_32_9
TAATAAAAGGATTAAAATCTAAGGGGTATGATAGGGTGATGACGACAGACGAAATAATTAAATTACGTAAACGCTTGTAAAAGAATAATTAACGCTCCACAAATTGTCACTACTCATATATTGAACGTTAAATTATTTTATTTTTAAGATATTTTCCTGTAAAAGAATGTTCGTTATTTATTAGTTCTTCGGGAGTTCCGCAAAAAATTATGTTCCCACCGCTTTCGCCACCGCCTGGGCCTAAGTCTATAATCCAATCGGCACATTTTATCACGTCTAAATTATGCTCTATAACTAACACACTATTACCTTGTTGAATTAACGCCTCAAACGATGAAAGTAATTTTTTAATGTCGTGAAAATGAAGTCCGGTTGTAGGTTCGTCAAAAATAAAGAGTGTTTGTGCCGAAGAATTTTTTCCGAGAAAAGTAGCAAGTTTTAATCGTTGCGATTCTCCACCACTTAACGTACTCGACGATTGACCAAGTTTTACATAACCAAGTCCCACGTTTTGAAGAACTTCTAACTTTTCGGAAATTCTTGTTTCAGTTAATCCTTTTTTTGAATTGAAAAACTCAACTGCATCATCAACAGTTAAATTAAGAATATCAAAAATATTTTTTTTATTATACTCAACTTCAAGTATTTCCGGTTTAAATCGTTTACCACCGCAACTTTCGCAAACAAGATGAATATCTGCCATAAATTGCATTTCAACTTTTATTGAGCCTTCGCCCAAACACTCGTCGCACCTGCCACCATCAACATTAAATGAAAAATGTGAAGGTTTAAAACCATTAAGTTTTGATAATTGCTGATTAGAAAAAAGGCTTCTGATTTCGTCATAAGATTTTATATAAGTAACAGGATTTGAACGCGATGATTTTCCAATCGGATTTTGGTCAACCAATTCAACATTTTTTATTTGACTTAAATCGCCTGATAATTTATTAAAAGAACCGGTTTTTTCGGAATATCCGTATCCATAATATTTTTTAAGAGCAGGGTAAAGTATTTTTTTTACTAATGTAGATTTCCCCGACCCGCTAACCCCGGTAATTACTGTAAATATGTTAAGTGGAATTTTAACATTGATGTTTTTTAAATTATTTTCGCGGGCGCCGTTAATTTCTATAAAATTTTTCCATGCTTTTCGCAATTTAGGAATTTCTATAATTTTTTTTCCTGTAATATAATCGGCAGTAAGACTTTTATTGCAGCATATCAATTCATTATAATTTCCTTCAAAAACAATTTCACCGCCAAGGCTCCCGGCGCCAGGTCCTATATCAATTATGTAATCCGAAGATTTAATAACTTCTTCGTCGTGCTCTACAACTACAACGGTATTTCCTATATCCCGTAAATTTTTTAAAACACTTATAAGTCGCAAATTATCAACAGGATGAAGTCCAATGCTTGGTTCGTCTAAAATATATAATGAACCAATTAGGCTGCTACCCAGCGATGCAGATAAATTAATCCGTTGCGATTCGCCACCCGAAAGCGATGATGAGTTTCTGTTTAAAGTAAGATAACCCAAGCCAACATTTTCTAAATAATTAAGCCTTGATTTAATTTCAGTTAAAAGTCGGTTTCCAATAACCTGTTCATTTTCTGACAATTTTAAATTCTGAAAAAACGTACTTAATTGGTTTATTGTCATTAACGAAATTTCGGTAATAGCCTTACCATTAATTTTTATGTACGATGCTTCTTTTTTTAATCGCGAACCCCTGCAGGTTGGGCAAAGAGTTTTTCCTCTGTATCTTGCAAGCATTACACGATACTGAATTTTATACAGGTTTTCCTGTAAGAACTTAAAAAAAGCCTTTATTCCATAAAAGTATTTGTTTCCTTCCCACAAAAGTCTTTGTTGCTCGTAAGATAATTCAAAATAAGGTTTGTGAACAGGAAAATTAAATTTTGAAGCGGTGTAAATCAATTTGTTCTTCCATTCACTCATAACTTCACCTTTCCAGCAAGCTACAGCATCTTCATATACCGAAAGTGATTTGTTTGGAATAACTAAATCTTCATCAATTCCAATTACTTGCCCAAAACCATCGCAAGTGGGACAAGCCCCGACAGGACTGTTAAAACTAAATATATGAACATTAGGCTCTTCAAAGATAATTCCGTCGGTTTCAAAACGGTTCGAAAAAATTTGCTCTTTAAAATTTTCATCAAATTTAATTATACAAGTTCCGTTTCCTTCAAAAAAAGCGGTTTCAACTGAATCTGCTAACCTGTTAATAAATATGTTATCGTAACTAATTTCAAATCTGTCAATTACAAGCCTAAAGTTTTCAAACGAAAGATTTTTATTCTCAATAATATTTTCAATTTTCTCAACTTTATTATTTATTAAAACACGTGAATAGCCCTGCTGTAAAAGTATTGAAAGATATTTATCAGGAGTAATATTTTTTTTTTGCATTGATGGAATTATAAGATATGCTTTAGTACCCTGTTTTTGCGAACTTATAAAATTAATAACATCGGCAGTTGAATGTTTTTTTACAATATTTCCCGAAATTGGCGAATATGTTATTCCTATTCTTGCAAATAATAACTTTATATACTCGTAAATTTCTGTAGATGTGCCTACTGTGGAACGAGGATTATGAGTATTAACTCTTTGTTCAATTGCTATTGCAGGTGGAATTCCGGAAATATTATCAACATCGGGTTTAGAAATTTTTCCAAGAAACTGCCGGGCATAAGATGATAAACTTTCTACATACCGCCTTTGACCCTCGGCATATAATGTATCAAAAGCTAAACTTGATTTCCCGGACCCCGATAAGCCTGTAATTACCACAAACTTATCACGAGGAATATTTGTGTTTATATTTTTTAAATTATGTTCACGGGCTCCTTTTATTTCTATGAAGTTTTTGTTAAAAATTTTCTTTTCAGGCATAATTATTGTTGAAAATACAAAGTTAATTTAAAAAAAATACGTTAAAACCGAACCTTATAAATTTTTTATCGTAAAAACCAGTACATTTGCAAATATTATTTTCATAAAATTAAACTAAAGGAGGGCTGCATATAGATTTTACTTCTACCACCTAATCAATAAAAGAGTGGATATGAAGCAACAAGAAATCACTGACAATGAACTTGTTAATCAGTTTATTGCCGGAAATCAACAAGCTATTGAGCAGCTTATAATGCGTCATAAACGCAAAGTTTTCACCTACATTTTAATTATTGTTCGAAACAGGGAGCAGACCGAAGACTTGTTTCAGGAAACCTTTTTGAAAGTTTTTAAATCGCTTAAAGAAGGTAAATATACCGATGATGGGCATTTCCTTAATTGGATGATGCGAATTGCTCATAATCTTATTATTGATAACGTTCGTAAAGAAAAAAGATTAAAAACTGTTTCACGCGACGATTATGATTACGATATTTTTAATCAAAGAAAATTTCATGAATCTTATAGCGAACAAGTGGTTGTAAGAAATGAAGTAGAACATGATGTTCGTCGCCTGATTGAAAAACTTCCCGAAGTACAAAAGCAGGTAGTAATTATGAGGCATTTTATGGATATGAGTTTTAAAGAAATTGCCGAAGAAACCAGTGTTAGCATTAACACAGCCCTTGGCAGAATGCGTTATGCACTAATAAATATGCGTAGAATTATTAACGAAAAACAAATGAATCTTGTAATTGAATAATTTTGGTTACTGCTCTGGTAAAGAATCAAGGTGTTGGGCTTCTGTTTACCGGTTTCTGGTTAAAACAAAACCGGTTACTGGTCACAAACAAACCGGCAGCAAGTAACCCGAACAGTAACTAATTTTGTTTGTCCGATAAAATATTTTTTAAATTATTGCGTTAGTATAGGTATTAAAAAATTAAATGCCTATGCAAAAAAAAATTACTATTTTAGTTACATGCGAGAATACTACTTCAGAAAATTTAATTTATGATGTAATTAACTTAAATGATAATTTTAATGATTTAGATGAAATTCTCGATAAAGTTTCGGTTGACCCGCCAAACTATCTTGTTAACAGGGTAATTAATATGATACAAGAAATGTAAAATAAAAAAGGAACCCAACGGTTCCTTTTTTATTTGCATTAAAATTGTTAATGCCTGAAATAAGTTGACTTTTTACTATTTATGACAGTACAGACAGACACTAATTAGAGTCTGTCTGTAATATCATAATAATAGTTAAAAGTTGAAACTATGGCACGGTTTAAA
>PCSS01000047.1:0-181 GCA_002771395.1 Bacteroidetes bacterium CG23_combo_of_CG06-09_8_20_14_all_32_9
CGTCAAATGCCGACAGTCATGTGCTTTACGGCGAACTGTATTTTACCCCTGCTGCCGATTACCTCGACGGCTCAATGCTTGATGTTTATGAGTGGGATACCGGCAAATATCTTGGTAAAATTAAACAGGTAAAACATACTTTTTCGGTAGTCGGGAACATGAACGAATACCAGGTTTCTAT
>PCSS01000047.1:195-2512 GCA_002771395.1 Bacteroidetes bacterium CG23_combo_of_CG06-09_8_20_14_all_32_9
ACACGGGTCGTGAGGAATTACAGGACACAACCGCTATAGTCGACTACGGCTCGCTTATGTACATAACTTTACAAAGAGCTAAAACAGCCCGCGAAGCCATCAAAATATTTTCAGAATTAATAAACGAATACGGTTATTACAGCACCGGCGAATCTATCTCAATTTCCGATGCCAACGAAGTTTGGATATTCGAAATGATTGGAAAAGGACCCGGTAATCGTGATGCTAAAGGAAATCTTATAAAAGATTCGTACAGCAAAGGCGCTGTTTGGGTTGCCATTCAAATTCCTGATGGATACATTTCGGGACATGCAAACCATTCACGTATTACTACTTTCCCTTTTCAGAAAAAAAATAATTTCAACGACCCGAAACAAACTGTTTTTAATTCACCCGATGTTATTTCTTTTGCACGCAAAATGGGGTATTTTA
This sequence comes from Bacteroidetes bacterium CG23_combo_of_CG06-09_8_20_14_all_32_9, assembly GCA_002771395.1. Classification (GTDB taxonomy): domain Bacteria; phylum Bacteroidota; class Bacteroidia; order Bacteroidales; family GWA2-32-17; genus GWA2-32-17. The sequence goes on from PCSS01000047.1 coordinate 628, forward strand.
AAGGAGAAGACAAAGATTTTAGTTTCTCAGATGCTTATGCACCAATTGATTTTGAAGCCGCACGTTTTTGCGAAGCCCGCGTTTGGGCGGCTTTCAACCGCGTTAATAAAGATATGGGAAAATACGAACAATATGCTATGGGTTACGACCTTAAAAACCGCATGCCCCTTTATATTAAACCCGATAAAAAACTTAGTGTACACGATGTTATAGAACTTTTGCGGGATTATTACCAGGGAACAAAAATGGATATGACTAAAGATATAGGAGCAGGCCCTTTTGAATGTATTGTCAGATGGAGACCATTAACATGGGAAGTTGATTCAATCACATACTTTAACGAACGTGCAACCAGCACACAACAAACCGGTTTTACATTTGTTGCCCAGGGACGCTCGTGGCTTCCCGGCCCAATTGGCGGAATTTTATGGTTTGGCGTTGACGATGATTTCACAAATGTTTATGCACCTATGTATTGCGGAATTACTAAAGTTCCGGAAACTTATGCTGTAGGTAACGGCTCTATGATGGAATTTAGCGATAACAGCGTTTTTTGGGTATTTAACCAGGTTTCAAATTTTGCATACACACGTTACAACGTTATTGTAAAAGATATTAAACCCGTACAACTTGAACTTGAAACTAAATATTTGGAAAATATTCCTAATATTGATAAAGTTGCTGAAGAACTTTACAAAAAAGAACCGAAAAAAGCTATTGAATATATTACAAATTACAGCGTTAATACAGGCAACGAAACTGTAAAACGCTGGAAACAACTTTACGCCTTTCTATTCACCAAATATATGGACGGAAACATTAAAACCGCAGTACCCGGACAAAAGAATCCGAAAGTTTTGCAACCTGGCTACGGTGATGCTTTTTACCGCGAGTTAGTTAAACAAACAGGCGATAAATTTAAAGTTATAGGTGTATCAAAATATTAAAAATTAATAATTTACGGGACTTCTAAAAATTGCTTTTTCTTTGTTGGACTACAATTTTAAAACCGGAGTAGAGACACACGTCCGTGTGTCTCTACTTGTCCGCCTCAAAAAATCTAATTTTTAGAACCCCCTCTTTAGCAAATCAACTCTTTTATTAATCATAATTGCATTTTGAATTAGAATTTTTTGTAATATTGCAGTCAAATTGAGAAATTATTATCATTACAAATTAACATAAAATGGATTTAATTAAAGTTTTTGAAAATGAGATGTTTGCAGTAAAAGAATTACCGCAGTTTAAAAGTGGCGATACCATTACTGTTCATTATAAAATTATAGAAGGAAACAAAGAACGTATCCAGCAGTTTCGCGGAGTGGTTATTCAGCGAAAATCTTCGGGTGTAAAGTCAACATTTACAGTTCGTAAAATTTCCAATGGTGTTGGTGTTGAAAGAATTTTTCCCGACCACTCGCCATTTATTGACAAAATTGAATTAAATAAAACCGGAAAAGTACGCCGTGCAAAATTATTCTACTTACGCGGACTTACAGGAAAAAAAGCAAGAATTAAAGAAAAACGGCAACAAGTTAAAAAAAATAATGATGTGGCTGTTGCAGAATAAATTCAGTGCATTAATTGTGAGACCTACTATTCAACTAATTTAAGTCTGTCCGTAAAGTCCGCTGACTGTGGTATACTTGTCTTTCATGTCAGTCATTTATAACAGTAAACACTTGACATTCAAGACTCGCATGCCTTGTCATCGAACTTGATATTACGGACAGACCCTAAATAATCGTCAAAGAAAAAAAATAAATTTTTTAACGCCATAAGAATTTTTATCACTATATTTGCCAAATTAAAAAGTTGTGGCACCAATGGCGCCATGACTTGATTTCAGTATTTATTTTCTTTACAGGCGAAATAAATAATAGAT
>PCSS01000047.1:2525-4245 GCA_002771395.1 Bacteroidetes bacterium CG23_combo_of_CG06-09_8_20_14_all_32_9
TGTATTATGGTCAATAATTCGGCAGAACAAAATGTAATTACACATGACTTTTTCATGATAATAAAGCGGCATTATAAAATCATTTTATCTGTAACACTCTTTTTTATTTTATTCTCTCTCTCTCTCTCTTTGTTTAAGCAAAAAGTATATAAAAGTACTTTTACTATTGACTCTTACCTGACGAAAATGATTTTTAACGACAAAGGAGAAAAATACTCATTAATTGATGTATCTGATATAGAGAAAATTATTAAAGTATTTGATCTTATTTATAACAACAGCCATAACTATACATTAACTTTCAGCGATAAGCGGAAGTGGTACTTCCATGAATTAAAAAAAATAACTGTTTCGCGTCTGAAGGAAGAAAGTTCTACCCTCGAAATTGAGATATATACCTTTGATAACTCCATGATCAACGCTATAGCAGATTCTCTAATCACGTTTATTAACAATAATCCTTATATTAAAAGACTTGTAGAATCGGAAAAACAACGGCTCACTACAGAACAAAAAATATATGAGAAAAATATTGCAGAAATGGATGTTTTAAAAAGGACTCTTTATACGGAGAATAACGGAAATATGAACTTTATAAATTTTAATATTTACAACGATATCGTTAATCTAACTCAAAAAAAATCAAATGTGGAATTAATTCTGAATAAGTGCAAGGGGGTTGAATATATGACGAAACCTGTTATTCCGCTTGAACCTTATGGATTTTCAACATTCCAAAATATTATTATTTTTCTGATAATGGGTATTTTGATTGGTATTTTTATAGCATACTTATATGAAAAATTAAGATTTGCTAAATAAAAATATTTTTTATATTTCTTTATAAATCCATTTTTCAAACTACAATTTGAAAAAAGATATAGCTATATATTTTACAGGAAAGATTATCCCTGCATTATTAAACCTAGCACTGATTATCCTTGTCGTTCGATTTCTTGGTAAAGACCAATATGGAAAATATTCTTTACTATTTTATGTTATCATGCTTATTCATACTCTTACTTTCGGATGGATTCAGCAAAGCATTCTCCGGTTTTTAAGTTCTTATGTTTTTTTTTACAATATCACAGTTAATCGTTTCTTTACTCATATTATCATGAGTTCGCTTATAGGTACATTACTTTTAGCAATAGTAAGTTTCTTTTATTTTCACCTATCATTATTAGAAATATGTACTATCATGATTTTTCTTGTGCTTTTCAATCTGTATATGTTTCAACTTACTTTGTACCAGGCTCGGTTTAAGTCACTTAAATATGCAGTAAATGAGATAATTTATAACGTCTCTATGTTTATAATACTATGTTTTTTTATGATTACCCTTGTTTATAAAAATTATTTCATAGTATTTTATTCTATGATTGGCGGCTTGATTTTAGTCGAATTGCTCAGTCTGATTTTTTTTCTACGGAAATTTAATAAAATTGTAATTTCAAAAAAATTCTTTAATAAAAGATTCTTTAACCAGACTTTTTCTTATGGTATAAGAGTAACAATTTGGCTTTTTATTTCATATATATTTAATATATCTGACAGATTTTTTATTAAGGAGTTTATCGGTTATAAAGAAGTAGGAATTTATTCGTCGGTTTATGATATCATTTTTAAAATCGCAGGCTTCACATGTATGCCAGTTCTTTTAGCATATCACCCAAAAATTGTGGAACAATGGAATAAAAACAACAGGCAAAATTCGTTC
>PCSS01000255.1 GCA_002771395.1 Bacteroidetes bacterium CG23_combo_of_CG06-09_8_20_14_all_32_9
TGCCCGTTTGCTTGTTTTTAATTTCGGTATTAATTAGCTTTAGTTTGTCTCACGTGTTATAAAACTCTTTTCGCGTAAATATTGCAATGTGTAACTACGCCCGTAATGTTTTGCAATCATGCGGAGGCAAGTGGGACCGCAGTCTTTGGAGTCGGGTTGGAGGTAATGAGAAAAATTATTCATTTAATCTTTTTAAAGAATAATTATACTTACACAGTCATAAGTCATTTGATTTTATTCTGAATTACTTCAATTGCTTTATTTAAAACGACATCCTTTTCTAACAAATAATCATTAATGTTTTGTTTTACTTCAATATCAGGTTTTATTCCTTCATTAATAAATGGCTTACTACTATAAGGATAACAAATTCTACGTGTACAAATTCTAGCATATCCATCATTAGGAAAATTTTGTAATACCAAAGGCGAACCTGTAGAGCCACCAGTTGACTCACCAATAAAAACTGGACGATTTGGAACTTCAAAAAGATTTACTAATAAATCCTCTGCTGCCGAAAAAGTATATTTACCGAAAATTATTACAGTTGGGACATTTATCCTTGAAATCGAATCTGAAATAAAAATAGTATCTGGCTTATTAAATTCTAACTTACAATTATTATAAAAATCTTTGTATTCAATCTTCCAATTACCATTTGCTTTTGCAATGCTATTATTTATTCTCGTTTGCCAGCTAAAATTTAAAAAATATTTATTCTTTGTTAAAAAAGATTGTATATGCCAAGCAACTTCGGTGCTACCACCACCATTTTTTCTTAAATCAATTATTAATCCTTTTGCTTTTTGAATATCAGGAATAAATTTATCAAATTGTTTTATGACCATTTCTTCTGGGTAAAAAGCATTAATTGCAATAAAAGCGATTGAATCAGTAAGCCATTTAAAATCAAGTAAACTATTACTATATTCGGGCATTACCCCATAATACTCTTGATTATCTGTTCGAGTAGATTCACCATTAAATGGTAATGAAATTGTTTTAATTTCTCCATTTGTTTTTTTTACTTTTGCTTCAAACATTTCTGATTTAAAGCCAGAATGTATTTTTGAAATACCTTGCATTCTTTTACTTTGCTCTGTAGAAGCACTTATAAAAGGAAAAATATACTTGTTTAGATATTCTTCTATGGGTATATTTTTAATTTGTAACAATTTAGCTCCTAAATATGAAGTATCTAAACCAATTCCTTTTCTGTAATTTACAAGAAAAATATCTTTTCCAAATCCAATAAAAGTAGCACCTATATAATCTCTAAATACATTGAATTGACCATTATCTACTACCTGTGTATGACCATCTTTAAATAAAGCTGAAAATCTTTTAAGTTCTTGATAATATTCATAATCATTTTTTGTGTTTAAAACTTTACTAATATATATTTGATAAGTAGAATCTAAATTAAAATTAATTTTGTCCATATTAACAAAATTATACTTTACTTCACTCCAAAACATACTTAAATAATATACTTTATCGTTATTATTAATTGTATTTTGAACATCTTTAATACCGACTATTTCAGTTAGTGCTTTTTCATATCCTTTTAAATCAATAAAAAACCTAAAAGTATCTTTATTTTCAACAATAAAACTGATAGAATCAATATCTGTTTTAAATTTTACATTATTTTTATTACTACAATATATAAAAAGCCTATCAGGTTTTATTTCAGGTGAAATATTCCAATCATCAACTTTATTATTTACTATGTAATGTATATGTTTGTTATTTGATTTTATAATAGGATAATTATTTTGCGCAAAACATGTTATTAAATTTATGCAAATAAATAATAATATGGCAATACCTTTAAAATTATTAATTCTCATATCATTATATTTATTATTGTTTTAAAATGTTTTTTTTATAAAAATCTGCCATTAGAATCTGAATAGTTTTTTCTATGCCTGATTTATTGCAAATTTGTTTAAATCCATTTGGTTTACATTCAATATTTTTTTGACTGCAAGGACCCCAACATGCAGGTAAAAATTCACAAGACATACAATTATCGTTTTCAATTGTCGTCTTAGACATTCTATTAAAATAAATATTATTATATTCGATTGTACCATTTTTTTGTAAAATGCCATCTGGTTTATGATTAGCAAAATCACGTGCAGTACACTTAAAAACGTTTCCATTGTAACTTACAACTGCTTGAGATAAAAGATCTGCATAGCAACGATATGGTTTCTGTTCCAATTTATATAAAGGTGCTACAAATCCTTCTTTTAAGAAACTATTATTACATTGAATAATATTCATTCTTTTATTAACTTTTTCAGTTTGCCATACTTGCTGTAAAGAAATTTCGATTTTATTACGATAAACTTCTGGTATATCATTAATTATTTCTGTTATACTTTCAAAATTATTTTCAGTATAATTAATTCTAAGCATTAGGTTAATATCATCTAATCTTTTAATTATTTCTAATATGTTGTTAACAGTTTTTTTATAAATATTATGACCACTTTCTCCTTTTTTGACTTTGTTATGATGTTTTTCATTACCATCAAGCGTTATTTGAAATCCTTTTAAATTAATTTTTTTAAATTTTTTTATCATTTCAGAACTAATAAGATATCCATTAGTGGTTATCATATTATTAAATAAGATTCCATTTTTTTTGCATAACAAAGCTATCCTTTTAGATAATGGATAAACGACTTCGTCAAAACAAATTAAAGGTTCACCTCCAAACCAATCTAGTTGAAAATATTTCAATGATTGAGTTTTTATCAAATTTACAACATATTTATAAATAGCAATCTGAATTTCATTAGTCATTTTCCCTTTAATCTTATCTTCATAACAATACCAACAATTAAAATTACATTCTAATGTAGGTAGAATCGTAAGTCGGTAACTATTTGTAGAATATATTGTTTTTCTGTGCTCAGTTTTCAAAAAATTAATTTCATTAATATCTTGATTAATAATTATCCCTAGTTTAAATAAAGCACTAAATAAGTTTGGATTTATATTTTTTAAGGCTTCGGGATTATCATAAAATCTATTGATTAAATCTATTTTATTGGTACTTAAACCAAAAATTGTTTTATTAATTAAATTCATACAAGTATAAGTATCAATATCTTGCTTGTAAAAATAATTATATTTACTTAATTTGAAAGTCATTTTTTTATCTTAGTTTATGTTTTTTAAAATAATTATCTTAACATAGATTATCACGGTAAAAATGTACCATATCGTTATATGTCTGATATTCTGTTAAATAAAGTTTTAATAATGTCTGATTTAATTTTAGGCAAATGACTGCAAATCAAATGTGTAAAATTGCGGGTTATTATTTCCGTGAAAATCTATGCTTAACAGTACAAAAATCTAAATAACAATTAATTACCATTACAAATAAATGTAGGTTATAAATATAAAAAAGAGGTTTCCTAAATAGAAAACCTCTTTTTATTTATGATGCTGTTGTTGTTCGACAGCTACATTTGCAACTTGTAACAGTATTTGAATTTAAAACTTCACTATTATCAAGAAATGTACATAAACAACCAGATACATTGTTTGTGTTTTTAACATCGCCTGTAGCAGTCAGATTACTGACACCACCTTTAAGCTCATTTAGCTCATTTAAATTTAATTTTTTCATTTTTTATTAATTTTTAATTTAATTAATCACATTCTGAACAAGTACACTTACATCCATCTGCTGTATTACTATTTGAAGTCGCACTTGAGTTTCTATAAATACAATAACAACTTGCTACTGAATTATTGTTTTTAACATCGCCTGTAGCAGTTAGATTACTGACACCACCTTTAAGCTCATTTAGCTCATTTAAATTTAATTTTTTCATAATTATTGATTTATTAAAATAAATTGTTATTATGCCCACTGCATTCACATGAACATCCAGATATGTTATTTGTGTTACTTATTACACTCATATTGTCATACGTACAAACACAATTGGATACACTATTTGTATTCCTTTTTGAAGCTAATAATTCATTATTATTTGAATTAGTTATTTCACCTCCATATAACTCATTTAATTCTTTTTTTGCTAATTTTTTCATTATACATAATTTTTCCTGCCTTCACTTTCCTTGTTTATTTTTTATAAGGATTTCGGCATATTTAACATAAAAACATT
>PCSS01000033.1:0-3593 GCA_002771395.1 Bacteroidetes bacterium CG23_combo_of_CG06-09_8_20_14_all_32_9
TGAAAATCAAATCCACTGACTTTACAGACAAACACTACTTAATTGCTAAATTGTTTCATTGCTTCATTATTTCCCGACAAGTCAGGATGAACAAGATTAACAATATAACCATTTATAGTACTACTTTGGTAAATTAAAAAATGCTCCGTATCAACGAGTTAAAAAACTTGCCACAAGGGCACCAAGATGCACAAAGAATATTTTAAACCGCTTTCGGCAGAAGAAGAAAGAATCGGTAAACTGATTGTCAATGCTGCGTATGTTGTTCATAAAGCGCTTCTGGGAAGCACAATTATTGAATCACTTAAAATTAACAAGGAAATGACTTGGGTATTTAATCAACTTTAATATCCCTTTAATTAAAAATGGTATAAAACGTATAATTTTATGACAATGTATTTCTTAGTTCACCCCGTTAGATAATTACTTTATCAATGGTGATGGAAAAAATTGCTATCTAACGGAGTAAACCTTTGTGCTTTCGTGTCTTTGTGGCATATAATTAGTAATTTAGCCATTTGTGAACTGTATGTTTGACTAATTTCTTTTGGAAGTTTTTTAAGTTTTCCAAAAATATAATTGTACTCCTCATCTGACAATAGTTTTCGCACTTTTGACTTTTGGTTCCAGTCAAAGCATTCTTTTAAAAAAACATTGTTGTAACGATAAAATTTTATCTTATCTTTTCTAGAATATCTGCCGATTTATTTTTCAACAATTAAACAATTGGTATAATCTGTAGATATAAAGAACACAGGCTGAATAGTAACAATAATTCTATAAATTTCAAAGAACAAACATACGAGTAGTTACTGTTTATTTTTTTGAAAGCAGCCCTTTATCTGTTAAATTTTTAATTATTTGTTCTTTGTATAAAATTAAAGCAAAGATTGCAGAAACTATTAAAAAAATAATTATTCCCGTAACTATAATACCAGAAGGGTTGTATTTATATATTATAAAAGAAATAAATATATTAAGAAAACCCGCTGTTAAAACTAAGGGTAATCCGAAATGCTTAAACTTATTAATACCATAAACCACTATAATTATTAATACCGGTGCTGCAATAAATAAAATTCTATCAGTAAAACAAGGCCAAACAGGAATTAATATGCCCGTAATTAAACCTGTAAATAAAATACTTTTAAGTGTATTATTATGAGGTTGTTTTTTTAATATTTTTACAACAGTAACTATCCCAATAATAAATAAAAACCAATACATATCTATAATTCTAAATATTTGTTTAAGATTTGATAATTCAAAATTAACCTGCTCATTCAAATTATATACTACCATTATTCTCTTAAAAACAGAGTCGTTATAAAAATACTCTATCAATAAAAAAGAAATTGCAAATGGAATAATAAAGCCAATAAAAGAAAATATAAATTGTTTGACTTTTATTTTAAAAGAAAATTTATTTAATAAAATATATGAAAACAGAAATATCAAGCCAATAATAGCACTTTCTTTAGCCAAACAACCTATACCAACTATAAATCCTGTTATGGCTAAATGTTTTAATTTAACATTAGTAGCGGCAAAATATTTTAGAGTTAAATATATTCCTGATATTCCAAAAAACCAACCGGATACATCTGAGAGTACAAAAAGAGAAAAAATAGCATACGGTTGACAAGTGGTATAAGCTAACATTCCTAAATATGCCATTTTATCATCCTTAAAAATTATTTGATTAATTTTATAAATAAAAATTCCGCATAGGTAAAAGAAGACTATGTTTTGAAGTAAAAATATGTATTTGGGATGTATAGTTGTTAGCAGTTCTGTTATACCTGGTAACAATAGAACAAGAGGCTTTGTAATACGGGATTGAAAGTCAAACCCTCCTTCTAAACCAAATAAAAGTCTTGCCCCGCCTATAAAACTTGGCGTATCAAATTGCTCCCACCTTAAAAAATCAAATAAACACCAATAAATTATTGCTAATACGGTTAATGTAATAATTACCTTTTTATTCATTTGTGGATTTGGTTTTCACACAACATCGAAATTTAATCATAATCCACCCTTTTGATAGATTGTTAAGGGTAATTTCTAAATCTTAAGTTTTTAATCCTAAATTATTACAATTTACTTGCCACCACACAAGTTTTCTTAAAGTGGCTTACTTTTCCGTTAAGGTTAAAAACTTCGATAAAAACAATATACATTCCAATGGATGCTTTTTGGTTGGCATCATTCAATCCATCCCAGGTAAAATATCCTTCAACGGCAAGCATTTCATTTGAAACTAATAATTTTACTTTTCTGCCGCGTGCATCAAAAATTGTAACATTTGCTACGTAGCCAGGCTCATCAAATTTATAACGAATATTCAGTAAGTCGTTATAGCCATCATTATCGGGTGAAAAAACTTCGGGTTCTATTGTTATTTCTCCATCAAATTGCTCAAATTGTGCATATTGTGAATTTTTATAACCCGGTGTTCCAAAACCCGCACTCTCGGCTGCTGAATGCCAGTTTTTTGCATCCTGGGTAAGCAAATCGGGATGGATACGTTCTAACGAAACTCCCTGAAATGAATTTAACAATTGAAACTGCATACTTTCGGTATAACTAAAATCATCAATAAATTGAAACGATTTATTTATTACTGTAACTCTTCCATCGGAATTATTATAGGATGGCATTGATGCCATTTGAACAAAAGCCTTTTTATTTGGGCAAGAATAAAATGGATATATTTTATTTGGTTCAGTTGTTAAAACTGCATAATCTCCAGGAAACATATAAAATCCATCGGTTGAAATAGAGTATAGAACTGTATCATTAACAATAAATAATTTAGCATCTTTTAAATCAAAAATTTTAGATGAATTGTTATACAATTCAACATAATCGGTACTTCCGGTATATGGATTAAAAAGCACTTCGTTTATAACAAATGAACCGTGAATTACTGAATCGGGGATTGCAAATTGAGCTTTATTAGATGTTGTTATTAGATTTCCTGCACAATCTTTAAGTTGACCGATAACACTAATTTCGTAAACTGTATCTTTTATAAAAGTCTGGGTAAAAACTAAATCTATTTTTTTCTTTGATATATCTTTAAAAATTGCACTTACCGGAAAGCCAATGCCGTGATTAACTGAAAAATCGGACACATTTAATGTATCATTTGCAAATATTGTTTCGCTAAATGTTAGTAACAATGTGCTGGGAAGGGTTAATATTGCTCTTAAAAGTTCAGGGTTTACATTGTCGGGATTTGATCTGTAAACAGAATTTTTTCTCCCTGGTGTACCCCCACTGGGGTCGGAAGAAGCGGTCCAGTTTGCACCTTCACCGCATGGATTCAACGGGTCAACTTGCTCTAAACTCCAGCCGCCATTTTTTTTATTACTATTATTGTACCAATCATCTGTATATTGCACAAAAGAAATAATTTGTTCTTCTTTATTTTTCAATAAAATTGTTGTTCCGGCATTGATAAGCGCAGTTGACGAACTTATAATTCCAACTGTTGTTCCGTAAGTTTGTAAAACCGATTGTGCAGCATTAGTACAAATAATTAAATAACCGTTGGCTAAAATTTTTATTGATGGAATCACTACTGTTGA
>PCSS01000033.1:3601-4093 GCA_002771395.1 Bacteroidetes bacterium CG23_combo_of_CG06-09_8_20_14_all_32_9
TTGAGAGCGTCCAACCGCCTAAATCAATGGGATATGCCGAACGATTATAAAGTTCGATATATTCTTTTTCGGGCAAACCTACAGCAGGTGAAGGGTCAGCCATAATTTCATTTATCTGAACATCAAACGGAAGTTCACTGTACCACATAAAAGTCTCAGAAACCGGCTGAGAAAGTGTATTACCTGAAAAATCTTTAAGGTTAGATATCGTTAAAATGTAATTTGTTCCGGTTACAAAAGGTGTTGAAAATGTAAGATGGATGAGTTTATAATCAAGAGCATCGCGGGTTGAAGCAGATGAATTTCCAATACCGTTGTTTACCGAGTAATTTAAAGTATCCTGAGCGGTAGTAAGCGAAATTCCTTCCGAAAATTGCAAATCAATATGAAGCGAATCAATAACTAATAAACTTACGAAAGAGGGTGGAACAGTATCAACCTGAATTGGACCGCAATAAAAATCATCAAAAGTAAATTTGCCGAAATCATTTG
>PCSS01000282.1 GCA_002771395.1 Bacteroidetes bacterium CG23_combo_of_CG06-09_8_20_14_all_32_9
CCCCGTAGGATATTTTCTTTTTTTTGCATATCCGTTTTTCAACGAGAGTTATCCAACGGGGTTAATGGGTGTTCTTAAATCATTTGATATCAGATTTCAGATTTTCAACTTATTTTTTTTATCTTCGCCTTTTATTCTCATTTCAAATACTATGAAACATTAACAGGAAAATAAAAATGAGCACAATAGTATCATCGGGAAATAAAGGCAAGGGAGTTCGTTCCGATTGCTTTGTAAGTGTTGAAATTACTCAAAACGGCGGAGTAGAAATAATTCTCGAAAGCAAAGTAAATGTTATGTTTGGTAATGCTATAAAGCGACTTACCAATGAAATTCTTGCTTTTTTTGAAATTTCAAATGCCAAAATTACTATTGAAGATACAGGAGCTTTACCTTTTGTAATGGCTGCCCGTATTGAAGCCGCCATTAAACAACTTGTAAAAACCGAAAAAGATTTTTTACTTCCTTTTCTTCCGCAAAATAATTATCATACAGCAAAAGACCGGAACCGTTTTTCGCGATTGTATCTTCCGGGAAACAACCCTTCACTAATGATAAATGCCGGCATTCATAAACCTAACGGAATAATTCTTGATTTGGAAGATGCTGTTGCATGCGATAAAAAATACGAAGCAAGTTTTTTAGTCAGAAATGCACTTCGCAATCTTGATTTTTACGGAGCCGAACGGATGGTACGTATTAATCAGGTCCCAAAAGGGTTAAACGACCTCTATTTTATTATTCCTCATAATGTAAACCTTGTTCTTATACCAAAATGCGAAAGTGCAGACCAAATTCACAAGGTAAATTCAAGAATTGATGAAATAAAAACAAAGCACAATATTACCGGAAATGTCTGGCTTATGCCAATTGTTGAAAGTGCATCGGGAGTGATTAAATCATATCAAATTGCAACTTCAGCAAAAAATATTGTGGCAATGGCTATTGGTCTGGAAGATTACACTTCTGATTTGGGAACAAAAAGAACTTCCGAAGGAATTGAGTCATTATTTGCAAGAAGTCAGGTAGTTAATGCTTGTCGTGCTGCCGAAATTCAACCTATAGATTCAGTTTATAGCGATGTTGCCGATATGGAAGGTCTCAAAAAGAATGTATTACAATCAAAAGCATTGGGTTTTGACGGGATGGGATGTATTCATCCGCGACAAATAAAAGTAATTCACGAAAATTTTACACCCACACCCGATGAAATTGAAAAAGCAAAAAAAATTGTTATTGCTTTTGATGAAGCAACTGATAGAGGTTTGGGTGTAGTTTCACTTGGTACAAAAATGATTGACCCGCCCATAGTTAAAAGGGCAGTTCGCACTATTGAAATTGCTGTTAAAACCGGAAAATTAAACGAAAACTGGAAGGAGAAACAAAATGCCTGTTAATTTTGTAAAAAATGCTTTGCAACGATTAGTTCCTGTTAAAGTAAACGGCGTAACACAAGTTCCGTACAGGGGAGTAGGCAAATACAAGCCCACAGGCAGAAAATATGCTCCTAAAATTGCCTCGTGTGCCGATTTTCCTGCCGATGGAAATAAAACAGTTCCTACTCTTAAAGATGCTCTTATAAGAGCAGGATTAAGTGACGGGATGGTTATTTCCACTCATCATCATTTTCGAAATGGCGACCTTGTATCTATTCAGATTTTTGATATCGCTCACGAACTTGGAATAAAAAACCTTGTGTGGGTTCCATCGGCATCTTTTGAATGCCAGGCTGTTCTTATAAAATATTTGGAAGATGGTACAATTCATCACATTGAAGGTAGCATGAACGGTTCGCTTGGTCGTTTTACGTCGCAGGGAAAAATGAAAGGAACGGGAATATTACGTTCGCATGGTGGTCGTTATCAGGCAATTCAGGATGGTGAAATAAAAATTGATATCGCAGTTATTGCTGCTCCAACTGCCGATGCTTTCGGAAACGCAACCGGCGACCGTGGTCCTGCTGCTTGCGGTTTGCTGGGATTTGCTCTTGCCGATTCGCAATATGCCGGTAAAGTAATTGTTGTTACCGATAATTTAGTGCCTTTCCCTTGTATTCCATGGCAAATTCAGGGAAATAATGTGGACTATGTTGTGGTTGTCGCTCAAGTTGGCATTCCCGAAAAAATTGTTTCAGGTACAACTGAAATTACTAAAAGCCCCGACCGTTTATTGTTAGCTGAATTGACATCCCGGTTTTGCGACGAAGCTGGAATTATTTATGATGGTTTTTCGTTTCAGGCAGGGGCAGGCGGAACAGCACTCTCCATAGGAATTTATTTCGCCGGTATTTTACGTGAGCGTGGAATGAAAGCACGATGGGCAAGAGGAGGAAGTAATAAATATTTGGTTAAAATGCTGGAAGACGGACTTGTTGAATATATTCTTGATGGTCAGACTTTTGATTTAGATGGCGTTCGTTCAATGCGCGAAAATAATGGGCATGTAAATACCAGTCCGTTTACAAGTTACAATTATCACGGGAAAGGAAATTTTGCATCAATGGTAGATGTTGTTATTCTTGGCGCCACAGAAGTTGACGTTAATTTTAATGCAAACGTTGTTACTCATTCCGATGGCACTTTGTTGCATGGAATTGGCGGTTGGCAAAATTGTATTTTCTCAAAATGTACTATTCTTCCTGTTCCTTTGTTCAGAGACAGAATTCCAGTTATTCGCAACGAAGTTACTACTATATGTGGTCCCGGTGAATTAATAGATGTAATTGTTACTGAACGTGGTATAGCCATCAATCCTCTTCGTACCGATTTAATTGAGAAAATGAAAAACAGTAAACTTCCCATTAAAACCATTCAACAATTAAAGGACGAAGCTGAATCTATTTGCGGAATTCCCGAAAAACCAAAATTTACCGGAAAACCCGTAGCCATTGTTAAATGGGTTGATGGAACAGTGATTGATACTATCTGGCAATTAGCAGAGTAAAATAATTGTGCTTTGCTTGGTATTCACTCAACTGCTACTACTATACTTTGGAGCAGGATAAATTAGTGCATTTGTAATTCCCAAGTTTCAAGAACTTGGGACCTGTGCTTCATTTTCTCTTGGAATTTTGGGCTTGAGATTTGGAATTTGGGACTTAAAAAATGTTTACCAAGTGAAATACGAAGCATATTTCACAATGGCGCAAATTGAACCCATTTGCAATATACTTACTGCTGCTGCTCACTGCCGCTTGTTAAAGAAACGCATTTTATGCCTGTTTAAAGTATAGTTTTATTTTTTCCAAATCATCGGGAGTATCAATTGGGAAAGATTCAATATCGGTAATTTTTGCAGCAATATTATAACCGTTTTCAATCCAGCGTAATTGCTCCAACGATTCTGCCTTTTCTAACGCAGAGAAAGGTAATTTTGTAATTTCCTGTAAAATATCACTCCTGTAAGCATATAATCCAATATGTTTATAAAAAATTCCTTTTGTAATCCACTCATTATTTGGCACATTTCGTAAAAAAGGAATTGGTGAGCGGCTAAAGTAAATTGCTTTGTTGTTTTTATCTAAAACAACTTTAGGTTTGTTTGAATCCCAAATATCTTCGGCATTGGTAATTATCTTTACCAAAGTAGAAATTTGAGTATCAGCGTTTTCAAAGCATGAAACAAGGAGTTCTAATTGTAAAGGGTTTATAAAAGGTTCATCGCCCTGAATGTTTACAACAATATCAAATTTAGTATTCAATTTATCGGAAATTAATATTGAAGCTTCGGCACAACGGTCGGTTCCGCTGGTATGCAATGCGGAGGTCATTATTATTTTACCGCCAAAAGAGGTAACATGGTCGAAAATTTTACTATGGTCGGTGGCTACAAAAACAGTTTCAAAAGCTTTTGATGCTTGCTCAAAAACACGCATAATCATGCTTTTGCCATTAATATCAACCAATGGTTTGCCCGGAAACCGGGTTGAAGCATATCTTGCAGGTATTATTCCAAGTATTTTCATTAATTTGTATATTTTAGTTATTGATATTCAAGATTTTTTAGATTGATATAGATTGAAGTATACTGCAAACGGGATAAAACCTAACATTTCATGAATACAAAAAGGGATAGAGGTATAAGGTATAAGGAAATAGGGAATGACGGCTAAACCC
>PCSS01000028.1 GCA_002771395.1 Bacteroidetes bacterium CG23_combo_of_CG06-09_8_20_14_all_32_9
TAAATATATTTTTAATTCACCTAATAATAAAAAACCATAAAAAATGTTCAATGCCAAACGAACAACTAACAATGTTCAAGACATATTGCTCATTGTAAATTGAATATTTGACGTTGTTCATTTTTCGATTTTTCTTCATTTGATGCTGAGTAGTCACCTAATATTAATTTCCGTAAATTTCGATTAGTCCGATAATTCCGCCAATTATTACTATTCCTGCAAGGATGGTAAGGGTTATCTTTATCCAGCTCCATGGACGTTCGCCTTGTACTTCGCCCGTTCGTCCATTAACTAAGAAGCGGTAAACTTTATTATTATAGCGGTATGCGCTAATCCAAACGGGTAACAGAATGTGTTTAAAAGTTACATCGTTGTATGTGGTACTTAATGTTAAAATTCGTTGATGGTCGCCGCCAATATCTTTATTAACAGTATTGCGAATAATAGATTCCATCTTTATTTTGGCTTCTGTAAAACCGTCTTTCATATCAACCTGATATGTTTCGGTGCGGAATCCGCTCAGGAATTGTTCATCATAATTTACAAGTTGGTCTAAATCCCATGGCTCAAGTTTTTCGGTATATTTTTTTGGAAGCGATTTACTGGCAAGTATTAATACATCATCAAAAACATTGTTCACATTGCCACTTACCGAATGCCAGCGTGTTTTTGTAACAGTTCGTGTTTGGGTTACAGATTTACCGTTTTGGGTAGTTGTATATGTTTCGGTTGCCTGATAATCATCGCCCCGTTCGCCGGTATATTTTGCGTAAGTTTTTGAATCGTAAGTCCAGTAAGGAATGTACATTCCTTTAAGTTTTTCTTGTTGAGTAGCAAACTTTTTTAAATCTGATGGTGCAAACCATAATTTCCTTAACCATATTTGAAATTGCTGGAATGCTTTATTGGTATCAATTTTAAAAGGAAGCAATGAACCCGGTTTTACTATTGTTTGTGTTGATGAGTCTTTTACTACAAGCACACTTCCGCAAAAAGGACAAAGTTCCGATACCACATTTTTATCAAATGTTGTTTGTGCTCCACATCCTTCGCAACGGACAGTACTAATTTCCTGTTTTTGTATGGATGAAAATTTTTCGGTTAGAAATTTCTCAAAATCAATTTCCTGAACAGCATCATTTTGCACAATAATTTCATTTTCGGCTCCACAATATTCACATTTTAAAGATGTAGTTCCGGGAGCAAAAGTTAATTTAGCTGCACATTGTTTACATGTTACTTCCGATTGATTTGTTGCTGAAATTTTTAATTCTTCTTCCATAAAATCATATCTTTTTAAAAGTAGGTTACAAAAGAAAATACCCTAACGGGATTAACCGGTATTTTTGGCTATTTCATTTTTCGTCATTAATATTTTCTCTGCGTTCCTGGTATCTTTGCAAAATATTATTATTCTGCTATACTGTAATTGGTAATAAATTGCGTTTTTTGTATAGTCATTCAGTAGTCATACAATTGTATGACAGCGAAGCGAATGACGCGAAGCAAATGACTGGCAGTTAGTAGTCCTGCCTACTGCTACTACTTACTGTCGCTTGTTAAAGAAACGCATTTTATGTCCGTTTAAAGTATAAATAGTAATTATTTTTTTACTGTTGAGGTGGTACAGGAGGCATTGGTGGAGGAACTGCTCCAAAAACAGGAATTAATTCGCCAACTTTTCCTGCTTGCTCCCAACCTGTCATTCCCTGTCGCCAAACTAATGTTTCCTTTGTTAACTGATTTTGTGTCACCATTTGTTTTAAAGTATTTAAATCAAATGGACCAGTTTGCTGACCATTGATAACGGCATGAAAAGCCAATACGGGTGGTACTGGTGGAACAACAGGTGACCCTTGTTGATTTTGCTGAGCCTGATTCATATTTCCCATCATCATATTTGCCATTCCAAAACCCATACCCATTCCCATACCTGCGGCAGCGCCTCCGCCGGCCGGATTGTTAGCGGCAGCAGTCATTGCATCGGCAGCCGAATATTGTGTGAATTTTCCCATGTCGCCAATTATTCCCATGCTTGAGCGTTTATCAAGAGCTGCTTCAACATTTGGTGGCAACGAAATATTAGAAATAAGAAATTTGGTAAGTTCAATACCGTATTCCATAAATTCTACTTTGAGTTTATCGTCGCAAAATTTCGATACTTCATTGTAATTTGCAGCCATATCGAGAACCGGAATTTTACTTTCGGCAATGGCATCGGTAAAGCGTGTAATGACAATATCTTTAAGTTGTTCGGTAATTTTTTCGGTAGTAAAATTACCATCGGTTCCAACTACTTCTTTAATAAATTTTACCGGGTCGCCAACTTTCATTGCGTAATTACCAAAAGCACGAATACGAATAGGTCCAAACTCAGCATCGCGTAACATAATTGGATTAGGAGTTCCCCATTTTAAGTCGGTAAAATTTTTTGTATTAAGAAAATAAACTTCTGCTTTAAATGGAGAATTAAAACCATATTTCCATCCTTTTAAAGTCGCCAGAATAGGCAGGTTTTCGGTAGTTAGGGTGTACATACCGGGTTTAAACACATCGGCAATTTGCCCTTCGTTAATAAAAACTGTTACCTGAGTTTCTCTTACGGTTAGTTTAGCCCCGTTTTTGAGTTCATTGTTTCGTCTGTCGAAACGATGTACCATTACATTGTTTGTTGGGTCAATCCACTCAACAATGTCAATAAATTCCGATTTTAGTTTATCAAATATTCCCATAATTTTTGGTTTTTAAGGTTTATTATTAGTAAATTATAAAAGCCTGTCAATGAATAAAATTCCATTTAAATGGTCAATCTCGTGCTGAAAAATAACGGCTGTAAAATTTGAATATGAATATCCTTCAACTATTTCTGAATAATGAGTTCCATCTAACAAATCGTATTCTATACCCACAGCAGCGTAACGAACAGTTGTGTCGCTGACCGGATAAGGAATTGAAAGACAACCATCCCATGGAAAGTTAATCATTTTAGTAGTTGTATTTACAATTTTAGGGTTAAGGTAAACCTCAAAAGGTTTTCCGGGTTTATCTAATCGTTTTACCCAAATAATATTTCTGTTGATTCCTAATTGCGGGGCAGCAATACCAACACCGCCGGGAGACGCAATAAGAGTTTTATACATCCTGTTTATAAGTGCAACCAACACTAAGTTAGTAGAATCGGGGCGAACATCAATGGAAGTTTTTCGCAGTACTAACGAGTCGGCATAATTTGTAATAATATAAATTCTCATAGGAATGGTATCTGAAGCAAACATAATGCTATCTATTTCTATGCCTGTAAAGGCAAGCGGGTCGTAAGAAACAGTGAGAATACCCCCTGTTAAATGCGCCGCTTCGTGTTGAACAATGGCAGCAGTTTCCTGTTCTATCATTTCGGAATGATGAATTCCGTCGGGTGTATAATAATCAATAAAAATAAGGTTATAACGGTCAATAGATGTGGGGTAGGCACCAATCATAGTTAAGCAATTTTCCTGATATAAAGTTGAAGCGTTAGAGTGCTGTGTAATGCGAGGATTAATAAAGACTTCCAACGGATTACCGGTTTTGTCTTTTCTTTTCACAATTATTATATTTCTGCTTATTCCGATTTCGGGAGCAGTGATACCATCAATGTTGCCCGAATAATTTAAAATAGTACGAAACATTCTGTTAATGAGGTACTTTGTAGTATCATTTATAACTTTTACATCTCTTGAATTTTTTTTAAGAATAGCAGAATCGACTGAATTAAAAGCCGAAAGAATAGAGAATGGTTGTGTAGAATCTGCACTGAAAATATGAGCAACTTCGGCAGAAGTGTAAAAAAGGCTGTCAATAACCACTTCGGGTTCAATATCGTTGTGTTTTTTACAACCCTGTATAACAGTTATCCAAACAGTTATAAATATTAAAATGTAGCTAATCAACTTCATTTATTTAAATTTTGAAAGTGTAAATATACAATTTTTTGATAAAAGGACAATTATAGTGGCATTTTTCATTGAGCAGTTTACAACTTAGTTTATGTCAAATATTAAATTGAACGTTTACTTAATTTATGCTTTGTTATATTTATTATCCCATCGAATTACGAATTTTTTATTTACCCCGTTGGATATTGTTTTTGGTTTGTACTTACTGATGAGAAAATAAA
>PCSS01000349.1 GCA_002771395.1 Bacteroidetes bacterium CG23_combo_of_CG06-09_8_20_14_all_32_9
ATTTTAAATATTGTTGTCCTTCTTTTTCGTTAAATAAACGGAAAATTCTCATGCAATCTTCATCGTCTATAGCTACAACTGCATCTGTATTTTTAACATTATGTACCCAAGGTACGTGTTTGTCGCCAATTCCTTCAATTCTATGTCCGCCAAAACCATTCATTAATAACGTAGGACATTGAAGTGCTTCGGATGCAACAACTTTAATCTGTGGGTGTTTTGTTCTTAAAAAATCACCAGCAGCAATTGTCCCTGCTGAACCTGTTGCAGAAATATATCCAGCAAAATTGTTTTTTGGATTCTTTAATTTGTTATAAACTTCTTCCAATGCATATCCTGTAACATTATAATGCCATGTTGGATTTCCAAATTCATCAAACTGATTAAAGATAATACAATCTTTTCTGTTTTTTCTAATATCCCAACAAGCATCGTAAATTTCTTTTACATTCGACTCACAACCGTGTGTTGCAATAACTTCAGCTCCAATTTCTTTTAGCCATGAAAATCTTTCTTTACTCATTTCTTCGGGTAAAATTGCAACAGCATCGCAACCCATTATTTCTGAGTCGAATGCTCCACCACGACAGTAATTTCCAGTTGAGGGCCAAACAGCTTTATGATAAGTAGGGTCAAATTCGCCTGAAATAATACGTGGTGCAAGACAACCATAAGCAGCACCTACTTTATGAGCACCGGTGGGAAACCATTTTCCAACAATTAGAACAATACGTGAGTCAACACCGGTAATTTCTTTCGGAATTTCAATGTAATTTACATCACCGTACAAACCACCTGTTTCTTTGGGTTCATTATGCCAGTTGATGCGAAAAAGGTTCAGCGGATTTAGTTCCCATAAACCTATATTTTTCAATTTGTCTTTTATTTTTTCAGGAATCAACCCGGGATCTCTCATCTGTGCAAATGTGGGAAGTACAATACCTCTTTCACGAAAGCGGTTAATAGCTTTCTTTCTTACGTCTGAATTTACAATTCTATTCTCAATTTTTATCATATAAAATTATTTTATAAAAGTCATTTTGTGATTACAAAAGTAATTATTTAAAAGCTACAATTAAAAAATTGATAGCGTAGAATACAGGTGACTTGAATAAATTAATAGTTGATGAGCAGCAATATACTAAAACATTAAAAAATTTGTATTGTAGTGATTACATTGAGCGTAATATTTTATATATCAATTTATTGTATTTCTAATTGTAAAAGTTGTATTTATAAATTTAATCAAATAAGTTACCACTTTTTTACGCTATTAATACAAATTTTTTGCAGAATCAAACAACACAAACATCTGCGCAGCCTGCGAAAATTCATATTCTTTTACATTATCATTAAGAAATTCTACATTCGTAAGTAAGAAATCCGTTCCGTTAAAAACTCCTTTAACATTTTCGGATTCAAAAATATATTTGCCGTTTTTCAGAGTCAGTGTGCTTATTTCATTATTGATTTTATGCAATAAAACAGTTTTATCCTGCAATTTGCTCAACAGAAAACCATTTTCCACTTCATTAAAACTTTTTGAAGTAAGGTAGAATTTTGGTTTGTCTCTGTATGGTGCGCCGCTTGTAGGGCAGAACGTAGTGCAATTGCCACATTCGTTACAAAAATCGCCTATATTTAATACCTGGTATTTCTGAGTAATTTTTAAAACACCTGATTTTTCGATGTTAACGGCATTATCGGTTTTTACCGCTTTCGGAATATCTACATTAACAGGTTTTCTGAAATAGGTGTAATTCGCACGGTTAGGGCAAACTGTTACACACACGCTGCAAACATCATCGCAAAGCAAACAGCGTGAAGATTCTTTTACAGCCTGCTCTTTTGAAAGAGGAGAGGTAACAACATTAAAATTCTTTCTTTCCTCCAATGAAATTTCAGTAACCTTTTCTCCCTTCATTCGTCTTGATTTGCGGATGATGTAATCTTTATATTCCAATTCACGGTTTCCTTTTTCAGGGTCAAAATTAAAGCGTATTCCTGAACGCAGAATAATCTGCGAAGCAACTTTTCTTCCATCACCTACTGCTTTCACAATTGTTGCAGCACCTCGCATAGCATCGCCACCGATGAACACATTTTTTATTTGTGTTTCAAAAGTTGAGGCATCCGTTTTTAGTAATTCCGGTTTTATAAAATCAATATCCACGTCTTGTCCGAAGGCAGGAATAATAGTGTCGGCAGGAAGTTCAAATTCTGAACAGGCGATTTTTATTGGCTTTGCTCTGCCGGATGAATCGGGTTCGCCAAGTTTCATTTTTGAACAAATCAGTGCACGGACTTTGCCGTTTTTAATAAGTATTTTTTCCGGAGTTGATAGTTCAATTATTTCAATTCCTTCATCCACCAGGGCTTTTATTTCTTCAGGAGTTGCTGGCATTTCGTGTTTTGTTCTTCTGTAGAGTACAATAACTTTTCCGTTTCCCGGAACAATCCGGTAAGCGGTACGTGCCGCGTCCATAGCGGTGTTACCACCACCAATGACAATAACATTGTTCCCAAGTTCAACTTTATTACCCTTTTTTACTGATGAAAGAAAATCAAAAACATCTATCACTTCTTTGGCTTTTTCGCCTTCAATGCCCAGAGTTTTGAATTTTTGTGCACCTGTTGCAAGATAAATGTAATCGCTTTCTTTTTGAATTTTTTCAAAAGCGGAAGTGTCAATTTTATTTCCGTAATTAATGTTTATTCCGAGTTTTTTTATTCGTTCAATATCTTTTTGAATCGCCTGTGCTTTCAGTCTGAATGCAGGAATAGCATCGGCTACCATTCCTCCGGCAATATTTTTGGTTTCAAAAATTTCAACTTTAAAACCCGCAAGTCTTAAAAAATATGCACATGCAAGCCCGGATGGTCCCGCACCTATAATAGAAACTTTAATTCCATTTTCTTTTACAGGCGTCAGAAAATTTTCTTCATTTCCATTTTCTGCAATAAAAAGTTTTACTTCCCTAATCAGGATATTATCATCATAATTGATGCGCGTACACTTTGTTTGACAGAGATGATCGCAAACCATTCCGAGTGAAGCGGGAAATGGATTTTTTTTCAGAATTACCTCAAACGCTTTTTTAAATTCGCCAATTGATGTGTAATGCAAATAATCAGGAACGTCCTGATTGGTAGGACATGCATCAGCACAGGGAGCATGTATGCAATCAAAATATCCGAGTTTCCTGTTGGTTTTAATATCAGGACTGTAGAAAGGATTGCGGATGTACGCTTTTTCTGAAATTACTTTACATGCGTAAGAATTAAGAAATTCAAGTTTATTTGTTATCGGGTTCCAATTCTTTAGTTCTTCTAAATATTGTGATAAACGTCCGTAACCACCGGGTTTTAGAATATCGGTGCAAACGGTTACTGGTGATAATCCGCAGTTTAGAATATCCGTAATATTAAAACAATCTGCGCCGCCACAAAAGGAAATATTAAGCGAGCCATGGAATTCATTCTGTAATTTTTTTGCAAGATTAATGCTGATAGGGTGAAGTGAGCGACCACTCATATACATCATTTTTTCACCAGGAGTAAAAATGGTTTTGTTGTTAATGCTTTCAAGTGTATTTGTAAGTTTTAAATTGAATTGGACATTGTTTTTACCTGCTGCCTGCTGTAATGAATTTATAAGTTTTAGAGCATCGGGGTATTTCAGGTCGTACTCAAATGCAATGTCGGGAACTTCAGTTTTGAAGCCAAGTTTAAGATTTAGGATATTTCTTAATTCTTCTGCGCCAAGTAAAGTTGGATTTAGTTTGATAGTAGTATGAAGTTTCTTTTCAGTAATCAGGTAAAGTCCTATTTTTTCTATCTCTGACGGTGGACAGCCATGTATAGTTGATAAAGTAATATTGTCGGAAATTTTATTGGGAATATCAATTTTTGAAATTTCATGGTAAAAGGGTTTCAATATTTTAATATATTTTTCTTTTTCTTCACTACAGTTCTTCATTTTTTTTAAA
>PCSS01000093.1:0-3909 GCA_002771395.1 Bacteroidetes bacterium CG23_combo_of_CG06-09_8_20_14_all_32_9
TAACCCCCGGTAACGGTGGATGGTCAGTAGGTAACAACGGCTCAACAAAAAACTCAACTCTTATTCGTAATTATGGAGTTTCTTCCGGTCAATCTGATTGGGGGTGCGGACAAGAGCAATGGGGAGTATATGGTCAGGATGATGTTTCAAATTTAGGCTCACACGATAATCAATGTAAATGGAATGTAGTAATTACTCCTACTGATTATAACGGAGAAGCTCCGCAAAACAGTTTTTTATTTTACGAAAACAAAGGGCAATTAATAAATACTTCCGATTCATTAGTGCCGGAAATAAAATACTATGTTCAAAACAGTACGCCGGAATATTATATCAAAAAAAACAGTTTTAGTTTTGTGTTTGCTCGCGTAGATACTATTCCAAGCACCACCGACACTTTGCACCGTATTGATGTGGAATTTTATAATGTAAATGCCAATGCCAAAACCTATTCATTAGAAGAACAGCCAGGTTATTTGAATTACTTTCTGGGACATTGCCCTGAAGGAATAACCAATATACACGGAAACCTGCGATTGATAACAACTGACTTATTTTTACATATTGATTTGATGTACAGCAGCAATCAGAATGGGATTAAATATTATTTTATTGTGAAGCCCGGTGCAAACCCTGCGGACATCCAATTTATTTTTAGCGGAGCAAGTTCATTTAATTTGAATGGTACAACAAATGCATTAACCATTAACAGCAGCATAGGCAGCCTTACATTTGAAAGGCCTACGGTGTACCAATTAGAAGACAATAATGCAGTGGACACCATCACCGGCTGGACAGCAGACTGGAAAACAAACGGGGCAAACAATAAATATAAATTTAATATTGGTTCGTACAATACCACCAAGCCGTTGATTATACAAGTGGATGAGGGGCATTTGCAGTTACAACAGCAACAAGCAACTGAAAACCTTTTATGGTCAACTTATTTCGGTGGTAGTAATTGGGATGAACTTTTATCAATTAAAATTTTAAATAATGGTATAAAAGCAGTTACCGGTTCTACTTATAGTAGTATTTTTCCTTTCACTCCTAATTTATTTACTGGATATTATTATAGTGGTGATGTATTATTATCAGTATTTGGAGTAAATAATGAAAGATTAACTACTGCAATTATAGGTGGTTCAAATATAGATTATGGTGAAGATATTGTTTTTGGGAACAATAACAATGTCTTTATTACAGGAGTGACTACAAGTAGTAATTTTCCCCCAAAAGAAAACACTTTTTATTCGATTAATGATGCAACTTATGGAGGTGTTAGTGATTGGTTTATTCTTGAATACGATTATACAACAAATTCTGTAACATGGTCAACATATTTTGGAGGCCCGTCTGGTGATAATGGAGAAAAAATATTGTTTGATAACAACAATAATTTATATGTTATTGGTGCTGCACATGAGGGATTTCCACCAATTGATTTACCGGGTGCAACTAATTTGTCTTATAACGGTACTGGATATTTTAGTACTTATATTTTAAAAATTGCTCCAAATGGTCAGGCAATATGGGGTACTTATTATTGGGGAGCGAAAGAAGTGTTTCCATATAGTGCATGTTTTGATAACAATAATAATTTATTTATTACAGGTGAAGCTACAGGGAATCTTACTCAATCGAATAATCCACCAGGAGCATGGGTTCGAAACTTTTCAGGTGGTAACAATTATGATGGTTTTATCATAAGATATAATAATCAGGGAGCAATAACATGGGCTACATGTTTAGGCGGTACTCAGAATCAGAATGAAGATATGGAAGGGAAAAATTCAATTGTTTTGGATAATAGCGGTAATATTATTTTGATTGGAGCAACCTTATGCAGTGATTTCCCTACAATAAACACCTATAATTACTCTACTTATAACACTACTTTACACGGAGAGTCTGATGGTTTTATTATGCAATTTGATAGCAATTTTGATTTAAAATGGAGCACATATCTTGGTGGTAATAATTCTGAATGGTTTACCTCAATCGCTTTACTTAATGATAATATTTTTATTACAGGTATGACTAATAGTACCGATTATAATACTGTACAACCCCCAAATACTTTTATTCAATGGCAATTAGGAATTGCTTATGATGCCTTTGTTACATGTTTAAATGCAAATCGTGATATAATTTGGTCAACATATTTTGGAGGTGGTGGCAGTAGCAGTGATGCTAATGATTGGGCAAAATGCTCCGAAATATATAATAATAGTTTATTTGTAATTGGTAATACTAATAGTTCGAATATTGATACCAATTATTTTTTCTTTCCTATTGTAGATTATGGTAATAATGCATATTTTCAGGACATATATAGCGGTGGCGGATATGATGGATTTATTTCAATGTTCGATTTATCTCCTCTGATTTCTATTCCGGAAAATTTTATTGAACAAAGCAATTTTAATATTTATCCTAATCCATCTAATGATAAAATCAATATTAGTTTTAACAATAGCACTATGTCAAATGTTGAAATTAAAATATTCAATATATCAGGTAAATTGGTATTAAATAAAAAAATAAGTAACAGTATTGGAGAACAGAATATATTGGTTAATATAAAATGTTTGTTACAAGGTATTTATAATATTCAGTTAGTAACTGATAATTTTACAAGTACCAAAAAATTTATTGAATTCTAATTAAATGCAACATTCACTTAAAACAGAATATAATATGAAAAATGTAGTAAGTTTATTTATAGTATTTTTGACTTTTAATAGTTTAATACTATCACAAAGTATAATTGGTGGCGATTTATCATTTAGAAATCTCACAGCATATACTTACGAATTTAAGTTAACTATTATATCAGTTGACACAATTGTTGGTGGTACTAATCCTGATGTTGTAATTAACTACGGAGACGGCACTACCGATACCATTCCGAGAACTGCAACAATATCACTCCCAAATTTTATAAAACGTGATATATATATAACAACACACACATATCAAGGTTACGGAATATATAACATAAATATTATTGGAAGTAATTGGATTTCAAACATTCAAAATATTAATAATTCGGCAAATGAACCATTCCAAATTTCACAAACATTTAATATTAATTCAATTATAGGTAACAACAATTCTGTTGAATTATCGGGAGCATTCTATGATACTGCAAAAGTCGGACAATTATATATTTATAATCCTTCTGCTTATGATTCTGATGGAGATAGTTTATCATATAGCATAGTTCCTTGTTTGCCTTCTAATTATGTTTATCCTATTGCAAGTAGTTCTTTTGGTATAGATTCAATATCAGGAGATTTAGCTTGGAATAAACCTGTTGAAATCGGGTATTATGCAATTGCGATAAAAATAGATGAGTGGAGAAATACATTTAAAATAGGAAGTACAATAAGACAAATGATAATTAATGTAAGCTATCCATCATCAATAAATATAAATGAAAACACTGAAAATTTAATAAACATCTTTCCCAACCCCGCCAACATTTCTTTTGAAATAACAACGGAAAATGAGCAAATTATAAAAGAAATAGTAATTTATACAATTGAAGGTAGAATGTTAATACAACAAACATTTTCAGAAAGTAAATTTAAAATTGAAACTTCTCAATTACCAATAGGTATGTATCTTATTAAGGTGGAAACAAAAGAAAAGCGAATGTTTCAGAAGTTAATTATTTCGCATTAATTCTTTACATTACAAACCTTATAACTTTTTACTGTTCACTGATAACTGACTACAACTTGACAATTACTACAAAAGAAAAAAAAAGAAAAATCCCCTCTCAAAAAAAACTAAATTTTCAATGCAACCGCTCAAAACCTGCTGACAAGAACGAAGCTTAAAAAGCACGCAGGACAACAATAACAAATCGCCTGTTTATAACACACGGTTAGAATTTAGCGG
>PCSS01000093.1:3932-4074 GCA_002771395.1 Bacteroidetes bacterium CG23_combo_of_CG06-09_8_20_14_all_32_9
TTTAACAACAAATAAACTTCTCAACAGTTTGACAAATACTACAAGTAATTGCCCGCCAAATCCAACCGCCGAAGCGTTACCGCCAAGTGTAAAAAGACGGGAACGACAGAAATAAATTTAAAAGAAAACCATTGTAAAAGGA
>PCSS01000307.1:0-4000 GCA_002771395.1 Bacteroidetes bacterium CG23_combo_of_CG06-09_8_20_14_all_32_9
CGAAGTTTGTAAAAAAATTGCCGATATTTTTCAAAATAGTTATCATAGTGAAATTCGTTTTAATAATAAAGTAACAAATATTATAACAAATAATAGTGAAACCAGGGTGATAACAGAATCCGGCGAACTTACCACAAAAGTAGTTGTTAATTGTTGCGGTTTATATTCCGATAAAATAGCAAAG
Organism: Bacteroidetes bacterium CG23_combo_of_CG06-09_8_20_14_all_32_9; assembly: GCA_002771395.1. Classification (GTDB taxonomy): domain Bacteria; phylum Bacteroidota; class Bacteroidia; order Bacteroidales; family GWA2-32-17; genus GWA2-32-17. The sequence continues at coordinate 185 of PCSS01000307.1, forward strand.
TTCACAATTCCAAATCTTGATGTTAAAATTATACCTTTCCGCGGAGAATATTATACTCTTTCGAAAGAAAAATCGGGAATGGTTAAGAATCTTATTTATCCTGTTCCCAACCCCGCTTTTCCGTTTTTAGGTGTTCATTTTACCCGCAGAATTGATGGTAAAGTTGAGGCTGGTCCAAACGCCGTTTTTGCATTTAAACGCGAAGGTTATAAAAAAACAAGTTTTAATTTTTCAGAAGCATGGGAATCGTTGACATGGCGTGGCTTTCAAAAAGTAATGTTTCGCCATTTGAAAATGGGGTTAGGCGAATATTACCGTTCATTTAATAAAGCAGCTTTTATTCGTTCGCTTCAAACTCTTGTTCCGTCAATTACTATTAAAGATATTGTTACAGGCGGTGCGGGAGTTCGTGCACAGGCTTGCACTCGTTCAGGCATGCTTGCCGATGACTTTTTAATTTACGAAAAACCCGGAGTAATAAATGTTTGCAATGCACCTTCACCCGCTGCAACGGCTTCTCTTGCTATTGGCGAAACCATTGCGGCTGTTGCAATTAAACACCTGTAAATTCATTTATTGCTAAAATTCTGAGTTCTTACCAACTCCCCTTTTTCATCCCACACTTTCCACTCACCAATTTTTTCGGCTTGAATATATTCACCTTCAGTTTGCTTTTGTCCGTTTTCATAATAATAATCCCAATGTCCTTGTTCCTTGCAATGACGGTAGTTTCCCTGTTCCTTCACTTGTCCGTTTTCGTACCAGCGTGTACAAGAACCGTTCATAAAGTCAGTTTCGTAAGTTACTTCATTTTGCTTTTTCCCATTATCGTAATAATCAATCCACAAACCGTTTATTTTTCCATCAGTTATCTGAGTTTCATTCATCAAATTACCTGTTTCAAACCATGAACGATTGGTTCCGGTTTCCTTACCGGTTTTATACTCAATTTCAATTGATTTCTTTCCGTTTGGAAAAAAAACAACAACTTTTCCTGTAAAAGGTTCATTTGTATCTTTAATATAAGTAATTCCATTTTTTATTTCAATGCCCTCAAATGTAACCTCTTGGGCAAACATGAATTGTGAAAAAAGAACCGAAATCAAGATAATATTAATTTTCATTTTGTATTTATTTTTTACAATATTTTACGCCCTGCCGGCTATTCGTTGCTATACTTTAGATGAGCATAATTTGAGTTTTTATTTTTTATGACCTCACCCCCAACCTCCTTCTATATTAGCAGGATGAAAACTCACTCGCAGGATGCGAGCAAGTACGGGGAGTTATAAATTCCCCCATATCGCTCAAGCGTCCGCTTGGGCGAAGATTTGATTTTCTTTTTGGCACAAGCGGACGCTTGAGCGATATGGGTGTGGTTAAACAATTGAACATTTGAATAATTGAACCCCAGTGAATTATGCTGCGCATTTCACGGGGCAGGCATTTAAACATTCGAATGAAAGGCAATACAGATTGTCATTTTGGTTGATGGTTTTCGGTTTAACTGTAAACCACAAACTAAAAACAACTTAACCGTAGTGATTTATTTTGCACAAAACTAATAAATAATTGCAATCTTTGTAAATTAATATACTAAAAAATATGTCAAAAAAAAGAGCTGATAATAAAAGCGGGCTAAACAGAAAAAAGGTTAAAGGTTTTGTTCACGGATTATTTAACAACAATCCCTTACGCACATATAATTACAAGCAAGTTTGCAAACAATTGGAAATAGAAGGGGATTCAGAAAAACAATTGGTTATTCTGGCTTTACAGGATTTAGCAGAATTTAAAGTTTTAGATGAAGTTTACCCGGGAAAATATAAGTTAACATCACCTAAAGGTTACATAACCGGAACCGTAGAACTAAGAGGAAACGGTGAGGGAACAATTATTGCTGACCAAATTTCCGACGAAATAACAGTTTCTCAAAATAACCTGAATCATGCTTTAAACGGCGATATTGTAAAAGTTTATCTTTATGCCCGTAGCCGCCAAAATACACTTGAAGGCGAAGTTGTTGAGATAATTAAACGTTCAACTAATACTTTTGTAGGTGTTATTGAAACATCGGGCTCTTATGCGTTTTTAATTCCCGACGGGAAAAATATGCCTTACGATATTTTTATTCCGGCAAAAAACCTGAATAGTGCCAGACAAGGTCAAAAAGCGATTGTATGTATTGAAGAATGGCCTCAAAGAAGTAAAAGCCCAATTGGCAAAGTTATTGAAGTTCTTGGATATGCCGGCGAAAATAACGTTGAGATGCATGCCATTCTTGCAGAATTTAATCTGCCTGCAAGATTTACTAATGAGGTTGAAAAAGCTGCTGAGCAGATTTCAACACAAATTCCTGCAAAAGAGATTTCCGCCCGTCGCGATTTTAGAAATGTTATTACATTTACAATTGACCCGGAAGATGCAAAAGATTTTGATGATGCACTTTCACTAAAAAAACTTAAAAACGGAAACTGGGAAACAGGTATTCATATTGCTGATGTAACTTATTACATAACTGAAAATTCCATATTGGAAAAAGAAGCATATTCAAGAGCTACTTCGGTGTATCTGGTTGATAGAGTTGTGCCTATGCTTCCCGAAAAACTTTCAAATCAACTTTGTTCGCTTCGCCAAAATGAAGATAAACTTTGTTATTCTGCCGTTTTTGAGATTGATGAAAATGCTGTTCTGCATAACGAATGGTTTGGCAGAACAATAATTAACTCGAACAGACGATTTAATTATGACGAAGCTCAGCAAATAATAGAAACAAGAAAAGGCGATTTCAGTACTGAAATTTTAACACTGCACAATCTTGCAAAAAAGTTACGCATTAAAAGATTCCAGAAAGGCGCTATTGATTTTGATAAAGTTGAAGTAAAATTCAATCTTGACGAAAACGGAAAACCACTAAATGTGTATTTCAAAGAAAATAAAGATTCTAATAAACTTATAGAGGAATTTATGTTGCTCGCCAATAAAAGAGTTGCAGAATTTATCGGTAAAAAGAAAGATGAAAAAGCGACTAAAACTTTTGTTTACCGCATTCACGATAAACCCGACCCTGAAAAACTACGCTCTTTTGCAAACTATATTAAAATGTTTGGTTACAAAATAAATTTTGGCTCAAATAAAGCCATTGCAAGCTCTTTGAATAAACTTTTATCGGAGTTGGATGGAAAATCTGAAAAAAATATGATAGAAAATATAGCAATCCGTGCAATGGCAAAAGCCGAATATTCGACACATAACATCGGACATTATGGACTTGGTTTTTCATATTATACACATTTTACTTCGCCAATAAGGCGGTATCCCGATATGATGGTTCATCGCTTATTACATCATTATTTAGCCAAAGGTAAAAGTGTTAACGCAGAGGATTATGAACTAAAATGTAAACATTCTTCCGAAATGGAGCAAATATCTGTAAATGCCGAAAGAGCTTCAACCAAATACAAGCAGATTGAATACATGAGCGATAAAATAGGAGTTGAATTTGACGGTGTAATATCGGGTGTTACCGAAAAAGGAATATATGTAGAAATTGTTGAGAATAAATGCGAAGGTATGATTTCGCTTCGCAACCTGGATGATGATTTTTATGTCTTCGATGAAAAAAATTATCTTATTTACGGTAAATATCATAAAAAACGCTATCGTCTTGGTGATTCGGTTAGAATAGAAGTTGCAAAAATAAACCTGCAGAAAAGATTTCTTGATTTTAAAATAGTAAAACCTTAAGTGATTGATAACTCGTTGTCTTCCATAGATTTACTCACGAAAACAATAAAAAGATAAAAATAGGTTTCA
>PCSS01000307.1:4025-4138 GCA_002771395.1 Bacteroidetes bacterium CG23_combo_of_CG06-09_8_20_14_all_32_9
AGGGGTTCTAAAAATTAGATTTTTCGAGGCGGACAAGATTTTAAAACCGTAGTTTACTATTGTTCACCCTGTTAAATAATTCAAATTTTATTGTAGTATTTTTAATTTTAACA
>PCSS01000400.1:0-774 GCA_002771395.1 Bacteroidetes bacterium CG23_combo_of_CG06-09_8_20_14_all_32_9
CTAAAGTCCCCTGTTTTGTGGTGTATCTATTTACCCCGACCTGAAGGTCAGGGCTAATAATTTTATTCAATTATAATCAATAGCCCCGACATTTATGTCGGGGGTATGAATGCTCCATCTGATGCGGGCTTTAGCCCATAAATTCAATCCTTAACTTGACGCCAATGCGTTATATACGGTGAAAAAACTGGGGAATTTTTCGGATATTTTTTTTATAAGTACACCTATTCCACCAATTTTGTAAGTTTTTATAACATTGTAATCTTCCTTCATTTTTAATAAAATATTTGAAAGTATATTGCTCTTGCCCCCTACCCTCATTTTAACCAATACTTCAGGTATGTAAGCTATAGAAATATTATATTTCCACAAAAACCTAATCATAATTTCGTAATCTGCTGCTATTTTGTATGAGGTATTAAATATTCCATACTTTGCATATACTTCCATTTTAATAAAAAACGTAGGATGTGGAGGCATCCAACTCCGTTTTAGTTTTTTATGTGCATACGTACCGGCTTTCCAGTTTCGTATGATTTTTTGAGTATTGTTGGCTTATACATATTGTAAATCGCCATACACCGCATCGCAATGCGTTTGTTCAAAGCAGTGAATCACATGCTCTAAAACGTAATTGCCGGCATAAAAGTCATAGCCATGCAAAAAGCCAATCATATCGCCAGTTGCGAGTGCAACGCCTTTGTTCAATGGAGCGTATATTCCTTTATCGGGTTCGGAAGTGATTTTTAACTGCGGAAAAAGTTGCCAACTTTT
>PCSS01000400.1:790-4088 GCA_002771395.1 Bacteroidetes bacterium CG23_combo_of_CG06-09_8_20_14_all_32_9
AGATTGTCCATCCATTATGATATGCTCGAATGGTTTTAGGGTTTGTGTGTTGACGGATTCTATGCAATCTGTAATGGTTGCAGCGTTGTTATAGGTTGCGGTGATGAGGGAAATTTTCATGATAGGCGATTAGGATTTTAGGTGTTTAGGCTGTAGGCTTTTAGTTGATTAGTACTTAGAGTACATTAGAGTTTGAAGTAATAGAGTTCAATTAAATAATTTGCCTTAAACTTTAAGTGTTGCTAATATTTATTTGATTATTTTATCTTGAATTAGCTTATAAACTCCTCAAAATTATCCGATGAAATAACTTTTGTTTCACTTTCAGGATAGGCTTCTAAAAAGGATTTCGGAAATTTAACATTTTTGTTTTTATTCCATTTTAATTCAAATGCGTATAGTTTTCCGTTTCTTTCTTCAATATAATCAATTTCCTGTTGAGCTTGTGTGCGCCAAAAATAGCAGTTGGTATAAATATTCTGATAGGATAACTGTTTTTTACGTTCGCTGACTAAAAAATTTTCCCACAATGATCCTACATCATTACGAAGTTCCATCGAATTAAAGTTTGAAATAAGCGTATTCCGTATTCCATTATCATAAAAATAAATCTTTTGCGATTTTTTTAACTCATTGCGTAAGTTTCTGCTAAAAGAACTCAGCCTGAAAATCACATAACTTTTTTCCAGCAATTGTATATAGGTTTCAACCGTTTCATTATCCAAGCCGACGGTTTGTCCTAATTCATGATACGAAACCTGTTGACCTATCTGAAATGCCAAAGCACGTATCAATTTTATAAGTTTATCGGCTTTTTTAATTTTATTCCAAATAAAAATATCTTTAAAAAGATAACTGTTTGCTAATTCATTAAGAAGCTCCTTTTCGTTACCGTTACAGGTAACAATTTCGGGATAATACCCATAAACCAAACGATGTTTTAATAAATTGATTTCATTTAATAACTGATGGTGATTGACCATTTCGGAAAATGAAACAGGAAACAATAAATATTCGAATTTCCGTCCGGTTAACGGTTCGTTTATTTTATTTGAAATATCAAACGAAGAGGAGCCTGTTACTATAAGTTGAACGTCTTTTATTTCGTCAATAATGATTTTCAGCTTTATTCCAACATCTTTTATTCGCTGAGCTTCGTCAATTATTACAATTTTATTTTTTCCTATAACTTTTTTGAGCCTTGTGGCCGAAGGTACTTCCAGTAATTCCTGAACTTCAATATTATCTGCATTTAGCCATAATACATCGTTTGAAGTTGAAAAAACATTTTTAAGCAGTGTGGTTTTTCCTACCTGTCTTGGACCAAGTAATATGATGGCCTTTCCTTTAAAAAGATTATTTTTTATTTGAGCAGATACTATTCTTTCAATCATAATTTTGCGATTTAATTCGCAAATTTAATAAATATTTTGCGGAAAGAGAAGGCAAATTTGAAATTAATTATTAATGGTTAATGATAAGTGATTAATATAATGATGAGTGATTAATGATTAATAATTTGAAAATGAGAAAATTTGAAAATGTGGGAAATTAGTTATTAATGATGAGTGATTAATGATAAATTTAAAAAAACTGCAACAATATTTTGTACGATTACACATTAATTCCAACGACTTATTGTAAAACAAAACATTTTTATGAAGCAATTTGAAATTTGGGAACTAAGTTATTAAGTTACCGGGATATTAAGTGACTTTGTTGCATGGATACAATTAAAAAAAACTTAACCACAGAGAACACAAAGAGTTACACAAAGAACTTAAAGAAAATAAAAATAAGATAAATTACTGTAAATAAACTAATTAAAATATCCATGCAACAAAGTCATATTAAGTTTTGCTATTTTCTATTTGAGTTTTGAAACTTAAAATTTGGATTTTCTTCCGGCTTTGTACTTAATACCTTGTACTATTTTCTATTTGCGAGGAAATTACAGCCCAATAATATTTTTCTCGTTATTTTTAGATAGATAAGCTTTGCAATTTATTGAAATATCGGGATACGACTCAGTAAACTTAGTGTATTTCGAAGGTTTAAATTCATTGGCATTAAATTTTGCTTCTATACCGCTTTTTATTTTACCGGAATTGTAAATAAAATCAATTTCAGCACCACTTGTTGTTCTCCAAAACCTGATGTTCTCATGTCCATATAATTGTCGCAACCGAATGTAAATATAATTTTCAATTACGGTACCTTTATCAGCTCTTTGCATTATGGGATTAAAATAATTCATTATTATGTTTCTTAACCCAAGGTCGTTAAAATAAATTTTCGGCATTTTTGTAAGCTCTTTCCGTATATTATTAAAAAACGGTGGTACAAGTTGAATATGAAAACTTTTTCTAAGAACGTAAATATAATTACTTACTGCTGTTACAGACATACCCAATGTATTAGACAACTCGTTAATATTAAGCAAAGAACCCGACTGATGTGCTATTATTACCAGAAGATTATAAAATTTATCGTGATATTGGATACCTGCCTCCAAAGCATCTTTTTTTAAATATGACAGGAATAATTCCTTTAACGTATCCGTCTTTTCTAATTCATTATCTTTTAGAACAACGGCAGGGTACCCGCCAAAACTAAGATAATCATCAAAGTAATTATTAATTTCCTTTCTCTTTAGTGAAATATAGTTGTTATCATTTCTTATGAATCGCAGTTCTTCAACCATTTCATGGTCTGCATTTTTAAAATCAAGGTATTCTTCAAAATCTAAGGTATATAACTCAAATATTTTTTTCCGACCGGATAATGAATCTTTAAATTTATTATCCATATAAAAAGCACTGCTTCCGGTTGCAACAATTTTTAAAGCATCTGAATACTTATCAAATAAAAGTTTAAGAAAATTAGTTGGAGCATTTAAATACTGAATTTCATCAACCAGAACATATATCTTTTTGGCATCAACAGGCTTTTTAACAAATTTAAAGATGTTTTCGGGATGTTTATTCAGTTCATTCAAAATCAAAGGATCTTCTAAGGTTATAGAAATAACCTTTTTGTTTTCTTTTTCTAAATATAATTGTAATTGCCTTAATATAGTTGATTTACCTGTTTGTCTGGCTCCAATAATAATAGAACATTCCTTGTTGTTGAGATGTTCTTTAATGCACTTAAATAATTTCCGTTCTTTTAATTCCATGTTCCTTAAGTAAATAATTAAGTCTTTGCAAAATTACAAAACATATTTCATAAATGAAAATTACCCGATAATTATTACTCGCAGTATGACTATTCTCTTTTTTTCTTCGATAATGAAACC
>PCSS01000247.1 GCA_002771395.1 Bacteroidetes bacterium CG23_combo_of_CG06-09_8_20_14_all_32_9
AATAGCTCAGCTTTTTGCATTTGAAGATACTAAACAAGCTCGCAATAGTGAAGGTATAGTAATATTGAATGATTTGGAAAAAGAAGTAGCACCAGACGTTTTGCAAGCAATAAGCGAATACGGAATTTATGATTTTTCTTGGAAAAAAAGGGATGAGTTAAAAGAAAAACTGGTAGCGTAAACTTTTTAAATTAACGACTAACTAAAAACAAATACGGTGTTACAGATGAAAGATGCAGGAGTGGATTTTAAAACAATTTAAAATATGGAAGAAAATAAATCAATGAAAATATTCGAGAACGGAGCCACTTGGCTTCGTGCAGATTTTCATCTGCATACAAAAGCAGATAAAGCCTTTGCTTACTCAGGTTTAGATAATGATTTTGTAAAACTTTATGCGAATCAGCTTGTAACAAAAAACATTGGAATAGGAATTATAACGAATCATAACAAATTTGACAAAGGCGAATTTATTGCATTAAAAAAGAAAGCTCTTCTAAATAATATAGGATTATATCCTGGGGTTGAGTTTTCTTTAAAAGAAGGGATTCACATTTTGATAGTATTTGACGATAAGTGGTATACAGACGGTAATGATAAAATAAATGACTTCCTTATATCTGCATTCCTCGGAAAAAGTAACTTTAGCACATCGCCATATCCAAATTCAAATTTTGATCTGGGAGAAACTGTTGAAGCTTTAAATGTATTTGGCTTAGAATATTTTATTGTTCTTGCTCACGTCGATGAGACAAATGGCTTATTTACTGTATTAAAAGGCCGAACTCTTGAGGCATTTATTCAGGATGAATCCTTTCAAAAAGTATTAGCGGTTCAAAAAAGTGGAAACCTCGATAATTATAATAAACTTAGTGCTTTAGCAAATAGAAGAATATCCTGTGTCGAAGGTACTGATAATGCAGAGGGTGGAATTGAAGTAATTGGAAACGGAAAAAGTACTTTTATAAAAATAGGAGCTTTTAATTTTGAAGCATTGAAATATTCTTTAATAGATGATTACAGAATTGTTCAAAAAAATAAGCCGGAAACTAAAAACTCATTTATAAAATCAATTCTCTTTGAAGGTGGATTATTAGATGGAAAAGTTCTCAATTTATCACATGACTTAAACAATATTATTGGAATACGCGGAAGTGGAAAATCTTCTATATTAGAAATTTTAAGATATACTCTAAACATCTCGCTTGGTAAACAGGTTATGGATCGTGAATACAAAAATAGTTTGATTGAATTTGTTTTAAAAAGTGGAGGCAAAGTAATTGTTTCTGTAATTAATCAACATGGCGAGGAATATAGGGTAGAAAAAATTTATGGACAAAAAGAAGACATTTATGATAAAGATGGTAACAGAAAAGACGTAACATTTGATGCAATTTTTAAAATTCCGGTTTATTTTGGACAAAAAGACCTATCTAATAAAGATATAAATTTTGAAGCAGACCTTATTAACAAACTTATTGGAAGCAAACTTGTAAGTATTAAGGCAAGGATAACATCAAAGAAATCTGAAATAATAAATATTATTGTAGAAATTAAGAAATTACAAAATCTGAAAGAATTAAAATCTGAAACGGAAATTATTATAAAAAATGCTGAACATCAGTTACAGCTATACAAAGAAAAGGGTGTTGAAGAAAAATTGAAACAACAAAGTCTTTTTGATTCTGATATTACTAAAATAACTGAAACAACTAGAACTATTGGCGATTTTCTTCAGGATTTGAGCGGATTAATAAATAACTACAATAGTTTTTTTTCACAGAAACTCCCTGAATCAACAGTAAATAAAGAATTGTTTGAGGAAGCTAATAAAATATTACTTCAGTTAAATGACGAATTTATCAAATTTAGACAAATAAAAACTGGTACTGAAAAACTACATGCTCAATTTAAAGACGTAATTAAAAGGATTAACGAGAAGCAAGAGGGTTTAAAAGAGGAATTTGCCAAAATTAAACGTGAGATAAATATACCTGCATTAAATCCTGATAATTTTCTTAAACTTAATAGGCAAATAGAAACCTCTAAATTAAAAATAAAAGAGATAGAGAAATCAGAAAAAAAGAATGAGGAACTTACCAAAAGCTTAACCGATAAATTAACAGATATTAATAATTTGTGGCTTGAAGAATTTAGAATTCTTGAAGCAGAAGTTAAACGAATTAATGATACTGAAAGTAAACTTGAAATTGAAGTAAAATTCAAAGACAGAAGAGATAATTTTTTAAATGAGTTAAAACAAATCTTTAGAGGAACAGGTATTAGGGATGGTGCTTATCAATCAATTGAAACTACGTACAAAGATTTTATTGAAATATTTAAAAACTCTAGCCCATTAGCTGAAATATTAAATGAGAATCACTTATCTGAATTTAAAAAGCGATTTAACGAAAATATTTCTGATTTGTTAACATATCAGGTAGACAATAGATTTATTATCAAATACGACGGTAAACCTCTAAAAGACCATTCTCTTGGACAACGTGCATCTGCACTAATTTTGTTTTTATTGGCACAACGTGAAAATGATATTTTAATAATTGACCAGCCAGAGGATGACCTTGATAACCAAACTATATATGAAGAAGTAATAAAAGAAATAAAAAAATTAAAAGGGAGTATGCAGTTTATTTTTGCTACTCACAACGCAAATATTCCTGTACTTGGTGACAGTGAAAAGATAATTGCTTGTAAATACAATACTGATAAAGAAATCGAACTGCATTCAGGTAATATTGATGAACATGAAACTCAAGAACAAATTGTGAACATTATGGAAGGTGGTCAGGAAGCTTTTAAAAGAAGAAAAAACATATACAGTATTTGGAAAATAGAAAAATAATATAAAATGGAAGCAATAGAATTATTAGATATCATAAACGCTGGGGAAACCAGTAAAGTTCAGTTTAAAAGAGAACTAAAACTTAAACAAGCTGCCGACATTGTTGCTGAAATGGTTGCAATGTCCAACTACGAAGGTGGTATCATGCTTTTAGGAGTTGAAAATAAATCAGGAAATATTGTTGGTTTAACCTTTGAAGAAATAGAATCTGCAAATAATTATTTATTTAATTGGGCATCAAATAATATTAAACCTGCTATAATTATATATACCGAAACAATTAATACTAATAATAAAAATGTTCTATTTATTACAATCCCAAGAGGTATTGATAAGCCCTATTGTGATAATAATATGGTATATTGGATAAAATCTGCAGCAAACAAAAGAAAAGTAGCTCCATCTGAACTGAAACGACTTTACCAGTCTGCAGGTAAGTTATATGCCGAAAGACAAAATATTGAAAATAGCAGTATTGACGATGTTGATTTTGACCTTTTTAAAAAGTTTTATTCAGACAGGAATAAAGAAGATATTACAAAAGCTGATTTAAAAAGAATAATGCAGAATTTAAGGTTGTTGGAAAATGATAAGTTAACTTTAGCAGGAGCAATTTTATTTGGTAATAAAAATTCTGTGATTTTACCTGAATTTTGCATTTCATCTGTATGGTTTTCTGGTAATGATATTTCTGTAGATATATATAAAGATAGTAAAAATATTTCAGGTAACATTTATGAGCAATTTAAGGAATCTTCAGAATTTGTATTAGGTAAATTAAAACAAGTACAAGGGGATAATAGTTTTAATAGCACTGGAATATTAGAGATACCAAAAATAGTTTTTGAAGAAATAATTGTAAATGCTCTCGTACATAGAGATTACTTTATTAATGATTCCATTAAATTATTTGTTTTTGATAACCGAATTGAAATTAAAAGCCCGGGAAAATTGCCAAATAACATGACAATTAATGATGTTATAAATGGTTTACAAAGACGAACAAGAAATGCTGTTTTGACTTCATTGGTAAATGATATAATTCCTTATAAAGGAATTGGTAGTGGGGTGCTTCGTGCTTTAAAGGCTTATCCACATATTAAATTTGAGAATAATATCGATGCTGAATACTTCAAAGTAACAATATATAGACCTGAAGAAAAAGCATGAAACTCCACTTCGACTCTAAGCAGGAATTTCAATTAGAGGCAGTAAAAGCCATCACTGCTCTTTTTGAAGGACAACCATTGAGCAGTGGCGACTTTGAATTTTCAATTAG